>DATCWZ010000042.1:0-3054 GCA_036566065.1 Streptomyces sp.
GCGGGTGTAGGCGCGGGTGAGCAGCAAGCGGCCTTTTGCCGCCGGAGCGGCATCGACACACGCCGCGTCGATGACATATGCCTGCACGCGGCCGGCATCCGTGGCATGCGGCAGAACGACGAGAAAAGCGGCGGTGCCGTGGTAGCGGCCCTCTTCCACGGCGAGGGCCGCCGCCTGCCGTCCCGTGCCCTGCTGTACACAGGGGGGTACGGGCACGATGGGCGCGCTCAGCGGGCTCCTGGGCGACGCGATGTCGGGAGAGACGCCCTCCGGGCTCGACTTCGTGTCGAGCGAAGGCTCCGTTACCCCATGGCTCTGGGACTCCTTGGCGGCTGTATCGCTCAGGAGCGCGTCGACCCGGCTTTCGAGAGTGCTTTCCGAGAACGCCTGCCCGACGCCCGCCCCGTTGTCCGCCGCTTGACTGGCCGTGCCCTGGGACGACTGGACGGGGTGCAGGAGGAAGACGCTCATCCCGACCACCGCCGCACCCAGTGCCGTACCGAGGACCGCTGTACGGCGACGGCGGCGCCGAGAGCGGCGTCCGGGGCCACGCCGTGTTTCACGTGAAACATAGGTTTCACGTGAAACAGAACGCGCTTCAACGGGCCGCGTGGCGGCTGGCGCGGCTTCGGCGGCCAGTGCGGCGTCGATCCGGTCGGCGATATCGGCGGGCATCACCTGGGGAGCGGGCACGGTTCCGAGCAGGGTGCGGATCTCCGCGAGCGAGGCGTGAACGTCACCGCACAGCGCGCAGGCGTCCAGGTGCCCGCGGAGGTCCGCTGTACGGGACGGCGGGAGGAGCCCTTCGACGAGCTCGGAGATCTCCGAGACGTCCGGGTGCTGGTCCGTATCGGGCGTGGATGTCACGCTCGCCCACCTCCTCCCTCTACCGCAGCGGGGTCGCTGGTTTCTGCGTCTCTTGGTCCCGGCGCGGGTGGGACGGACGCCCTGGGCGTCCGGTTCCTTCCCCCGGCGAGGCGTGTACCGCCCCCGCTGCCCTCCCGTAGGTGGGTGAGGAGGGGGAGGAGTCTGGCGCGGCCCCGTGCACAGCGGCTCTTCACGGTGCCGGTCGGTACATCGAGGATCCGGGCCGCCTCGGCGACGGGATAAGCCTGCATATCGACCAGGACGAGTGCGGCGCGTTGCTCGGCGGGCAGGGTGGCCAGGGCCGCCAGGAGTTCGCGGTGCAGGTCCTGCCGCTCGGCGGGAACCTCCGCGGACTCATGCGGTTCCAGCAGTTGGTCGAGGCGATCGGCGTCATCGACCGGTGCCGTCTTCCGTGACGCGGATTTGCGGGCCCGGTCGAGACAGGCGTTGACCGTGATGCGATGGAGCCAGGTGGTGACCGCGGACTGGCCGCGGAAGGTATGAGCGGCTCTGAAAGCGGAGACCAGGGCGTCCTGGACGGCGTCGGCAGCCTCCTCGCGGTCGCCGAGGGTACGCAGCGCCACCGCCCAGAGCCGGTCGCGATGACGGCGTACGAGCTCACCGAAGGCGTCCGGTTCGCCTGCGACGTGCCGGGCCAGAAGATCCCGGTCATTCGTGTCGGCGAATCTCGCGTCGTCCAACGGTGAGCCCCCTCCCCTGGTTCCGTCAGCTTGTGATCTTGATGTCCGCGACCTTGCCCCGGTAGTTGCCGCTGCTCGGCGGCAGCTTGGTCAGCCAGACCAGAACGAACCGTGCCTGTACCGGTTTGTCGGGCTTCAGTGCCACCTTCGTCCCCGAACCCGTGGCCACCTTGCTGAAGCCCTTGGGACTGTCGGGTACGGATGAGGCTTCCGTCGTCCGGAGTTCGACCGAGGTAGTGCCACCGAGGAAGGAGACGTCCACGGTGCCGACCTGCTGGACCTTGCCGAGGTCGAGAACGATGCCGACGCCGTCCTTGAGATTGCCGAAGTCGGTGCTGTAGTACCCGTCCGTGGACCAGTACGAGCTGGGGTCCTTGTCATAGGCGTTCTTTATGGTCGCCGGCTTTTCGGAGCCGTCCGAGCCCAGCGGGTCGTAGTCCTGCGCGCCAACGATGGCGACCGGCGTTCCGGGCTCGGGTCCCTTGTTGCCGTCGTTCCCGTTCTGCGCCGTCTGCGTGGGGGTGGGTTCGACGGAGTCCTTGTTCTGGTCCAGAAGGGTCTCGGCCAGTTGCCAGCTCCCGAGGCCGAGCGCCGCGATGAGCAGCGCGGACACGGCCCACTTGAGGACCTTGCCGGTGCGGCTCTGGAGCGGTGGCGGCGGTGCTGCCATCACGGGCTGTGCCGCTGCGGCGGAAGGGCCCGACTGGCGCCCGTAGGTGCCCTGCTGATAGGTGGTGCGCTGGTATTCGGGCGGAGGCGTGAAGGTCGGCTCAGGAGGCAGGATACGCGGCATGGCCGCGACGGCCTTGGCGAGTTCGTCCGGTGTGGTGCACGGTGGTTCCTGACGCGACGCCGTGGCGCCGTCGTTGGCGAGCGCGCGCATGGCGAGTTCGGAGAGCCCCCTGTGGACCCCGGCCCGTACCTGGTCGGGGGCGATGAGCCCCACGCCCTTGGGCAGACCGGCGAGGCCGTAGGCATCGGTCTCGTAGGGCCAACGCCGTGTCAGCGCGGCATACAGGAGTGCGCCGATGGCCTCGGTGTCCGTGCGCAGTGGGCGCTCTGCTGTGATGCCCCGCAGCGCCGCGTTCACGGCGAGGCCGCGGATCCGGTACTGCCCTGTCGAGCTGCGCAGCACAGCGCTTGGGGTGAGCTGCAGATGTGCAAGTCCCTCCCGGTGGGCGGCTGCCATGGCCTGTGAGATTTGGCTGACGAGCTGGTAGGCATCATGGGCTTCGAACGGTCCAGCGGCCAGCAGGGCCGTGAGTTCCGTCGCGTCAGGCAGCCATTCGTGGACAACATAGACGATGTCGTCCTCCTCGACCGCGTCGAGGACCTGCACGAAGCGAGGGTCTCCGAGGAGCGCGGAGGAGCGGGCCGCGGCCAGTACCGAGCGCGCGCGGGGGTGGTCGGCGGGAAGGAGATGGACGCCCACCGCCCGGCGCAGTTTCTCGTCGACGGCACGCCAACTGCTGAAGCCGTCCAAACG
>DATCWZ010000444.1:0-4996 GCA_036566065.1 Streptomyces sp.
GGACTGCATAGTTATACCCACCAGTGAATGCACCGTAAGGAGAAACCCGTGACCGAGCGCGTCGTACTCGCCTACTCGGGCGGCCTGGACACCTCTGTCGCCATCGGCTGGATCGCCGAGGAGACGGGCGCCGAGGTCATCGCCGTTGCCGTGGACGTCGGCCAGGGCGGCGAGGACCTGGACGTCATCCGCAAGCGCGCACTCGCCTGCGGTGCCGTCGAGGCCGAGGTCGCGGACGCCAAGGACGAGTTCGCCGAGGGCTACTGCCTCCCGGCGATCAAGGCCAACGCCCTGTACATGGACCGCTACCCGCTGGTCTCGGCACTCTCCCGGCCCGCGATCGTCAAGCACCTGGTGGCCGCCGCCAAGAAGCACAACGCCGGTATCGTCGCCCACGGATGCACCGGCAAGGGCAACGACCAGGTCCGCTTCGAGGCCGGTATCTCCACGCTCGGTCCCGACCTCAAGTGCATCGCCCCGGTCCGTGACTACGCGATGACCCGGGACAAGGCGATCGCCTTCTGCGAGGAGAAGAACCTCCCGATCGTCACCACCAAGAAGTCCCCGTACTCCATCGACCAGAACGTCTTCGGGCGCGCCGTCGAGACGGGCTTCCTGGAGGACATCTGGAACGCGCCGATCGAGGACATCTACGAGTACACCGAGAACCCGGCCACCCCGCGGGAGGCCGACGAGGTCGTCATCTCCTTCAAGGAGGGCGTGCCCGTCGCCATCGACGGCAAGCCCGTCACCGTGCTGCAGGCCATCCAGCAGCTCAACAAGCGGGCGGGTGCCCAGGGCATCGGCCGGATCGACATGGTCGAGGACCGGCTCGTGGGCATCAAGTCCCGTGAGGTGTACGAGGCGCCGGGCGCCATCGCGCTGATCACCGCCCACCAGGAGCTGGAGAACGTCACCGTCGAGCGCGAGCTGGCCCGCTACAAGCGGCAGGTCGAGCAGCGCTGGGGCGAGCTGGTCTACGACGGCATGTGGTTCTCCCCGCTCAAGCGGGCCCTGGACGGCTTCATCAACGAGGCCAACCAGCACGTCACCGGCGACATCCGGATGACCATGCACGCCGGGACCGCCGTCGTCACCGGCCGGAAGTCCGAGCAGTCGCTGTACGACTTCAACCTGGCCACCTACGACTCGGGCGACACGTTCGACCAGTCGAAGGCGCAGGGCTTCATCGAGATCTACGGCCTGGCGTCGAAGATCGCCGCCAAGCGCGACCTCGGCTGAACCGCCGGCTCCGGCTTGTAGCCTGACCACAGCCTCCGCCTCCCTCCATGAGACAGACCGGGGGAGGCGGTCGCGCATGCCCACACATCCGTATTTCTGTCCTTCCTGTCCTTCCGAGGAGCACGCAGTGAGCAACGGCACCGGCACCAGCGATGTACGCCTGTGGGGCGGCCGTTTCGCCGACGGTCCGGCCGAGGCGCTGGCCAGGCTGTCGGCGTCCGTCCACTTCGACTGGCGGCTCGCGCCGTACGACATCGCCGGTTCCCGCGCCCACGCGCGCGTCCTGAACAAGGCCGGGCTGCTCAGCGAGGACGAGCTGGCCCGGATGATCGCGGGTCTCGACGCGCTCGAAGCCGATGTGGCCGACGGTTCGTTCACCGGCACCATCGCCGACGAGGACGTCCACACCGCGCTGGAGCGCGGCCTCCTCGAACGCCTCGGCCCTGACCTCGGCGGCAAGCTGCGCGCCGGCCGGTCCCGCAACGACCAGGTCGCCACGCTCTTCCGGATGTATCTGCGCGACCACGCCCGGACCATTGGCCGGCTGATCGCCGACCTTCAGGACGCCCTGGTCGGCCTGGCCGAGGCGCACCCGGACGTGGCCATGCCCGGACGTACGCACCTCCAGCACGCCCAGCCCGTCCTCTTCGCCCACCACATGCTGGCCCATGTGCAGGCGTTCACACGGGACGCCGAGCGGCTGCGGCAGTGGGACGCGCGGACCGCCGTATCGCCGTACGGCTCCGGCGCGCTGGCGGGCTCGTCCCTCGGGCTCGACCCGGAGGCAGTCGCCGCCGACCTCGGCTTCGAGCACGGATCCGTCGGCAACTCCATCGACGGCACGGCCTCCCGCGACTTCGTAGCCGAGTTCGCGTTCATCACCGCGATGATCGGTGTCAACCTCTCCCGGATCGCCGAAGAGATCGTCATCTGGAACACGAAGGAGTTCTCCTTCGTCACCCTGCACGACGCGTTCTCCACCGGCTCCTCGATCATGCCGCAGAAGAAGAACCCGGACATCGCCGAACTGGCACGCGGCAAGTCCGGCAGGCTCATCGGCAACCTGACCGGCCTGATGGCGACGCTGAAGGCCCTCCCGCTCGCATACAACCGCGATCTCCAGGAGGACAAGGAGCCGGTCTTCGACTCCTGCGACCAGCTTGAGATCCTGCTGCCCGCCTTCACCGGCATGATGGCCACGCTCACCGTCAACCAGGAGCGCATGCGGGAACTGGCACCAGCCGGCTTCTCGCTTGCCACCGACATCGCCGAGTGGCTGGTCAGGCAGGGCGTGCCGTTCCGCGTCGCGCACGAGGTCGCGGGCGAGTGCGTCAAGGTGTGCGAGCAGCAGGGCATCGAGCTCGACGAGCTGACCGACGAGCAGTTCGCGAAGATCTCCGCCCACCTCACCCCCGAGGTGCGCACGGTCCTCAATGTGCCCGGGGCGCTGGCCTCCCGTAACGGCCGGGGCGGCACGGCCCCCTCCGCCGTCGCCGTCCAGCTCGCCGAGCTGAAGGCCGATCTGGCCGTGCAGCGCACCTGGGCGGGCGCGTGCGGTTAGCCGGGCGGCGTCGCGGGCTACGTTCAGGGGGAAGGACTTCCCCATCACACGAGGAGCCCCGCGATGCCCTTCACCAGTCTGGCCGCAGCGACGACCCCGACCGCTCACATCGGACTGGGCCTGGCAGCCGTCGGCAGACCCGGCTACATCAACCTGCACCGCGACCGCGATCTGCCCGGTGACCGAGGCGTCGAGGCCCTGCGCGAGCGCACCCACGAACTCCTGGACGCCGCCTACGCGCAGGGCGTCCGCTACTTCGACGCGGCCCGTTCGTACGGCCGTTCGGAGGAGTTCCTGGCAGGCTGGCTGGCGGCCCACCCCGAGGCCGCGGATGTCGTCGTCGGCAGCAAATGGGGCTATGCGTACACCGCCGACTGGTCCACCGACGCCGAGACGCATGAGGTGAAGGACCACAGCCTCGCCGCGTTCGAACGCCAGTACGTCGAAACGGCCGGACTGCTCGGCGACCGGCTCGACCTCTACCAGATCCACTCGGTGACCCCGGACAGCCCCGCGCTCACCGACAAGACCCTGCACGCCCGCCTCGCCGAGCTGACCGCGGAGGGGACGACCGTCGGATTCTCCACCAGCGGCCCCGGCCAGGCCGAGGCCGTGCGGGCCGCGCTCACCATCACCGTGGACGGCGAGCCGCTCTTCCGTACCGTCCAGGCCACCTACAACGCGCTGGAGACCTCGGCGGCCCCGGCGCTGGCCGAGGCCCATGACGCCGGGCTCACCGTGATCGTCAAAGAGGCCATGGCCAACGGCCGGCTCGCCGGGACCGAGGCGCCCGCCGTGATGCGCGAACTCGCGGCCGAGGCGGGTCTCGGCCCCGACGCGGTCGCGGTCGCCCTGGTGCTCCACCAGCCCTGGGCAGGAGTCGTCCTGTCCGGCGCGGCCACCGCCACCCAGCTCGCCGGGAATCTGCACGCGGCCGTCCTCGACCTCGGCGCGGAGCAACTGGAGCGGCTCGCACCGCTCGCGGAGCTGCCCGAGGCGTACTGGCGCCACCGCGCGGGACTGCCCTGGAGCTGAGCGCCGCAGCGCGCCCCGCCCCCGTAATACGACCCGTTCGGCGGGCACACGAACGGAGGCCCGCACCCCCCGGTCGGAGGTACGGGCCCATTCCGGCCCCGGCGGCCGGTTCGGTTCGGCTCAGGCGGCCTTGGCCTTCGTGGCGTACATGTCGACGTACTCCTGGCCGGACAGCCGCATCACCTCGGTCATCACCGAGTCCGTCACCGCGCGCAGCACATAGCGGTCGCGGTCCATGCCCTCGTAGCGGGAGAACTCCATCGGCTCACCGAAGCGGACCGTGACCTTGCCGGGGTGGGGCAGTCCGGCGCCGCCCGGCTGCAGCTTGTCCGTACCGATCATCGCGAACGGCACCACCGGCGCGCCCGTCATCAGCGTCAGCCTGGCGATGCCCGTACGGCCCCGGTAGAGGCGCCCGTCGGGGGAGCGGGTGCCCTCCGGGTAGATGGCGAATGCCTGGCCGTCCTCCAGCACCCTGCGGCCCGTCATGAGCGCCGCGACGCCGCCGCGGCCCCCGTCCCGGTCCACCGGGATCATCCCGCAGCCCGTGAAGAACCAGGCCATCAGGCGGCCCTTGACGCCCGTGCCGGTCACGTACTCGTCCTTGCCGATGTAGAACACCGTACGGTCGCAGCAGATCGGCATGATCATGGAGTCGATGAACGTCAGATGATTGCCCGCGAGGATCACCGGCCCGGTCCCCGGAATGTTCTTGGCGCCTTCCACCTGGGGGCGGAACATCAGGCGCAGGATGGGTCCGAGCACTGCCTTGATGACCGTGAGTCGGGACAACGCTTCCTCCGTGTAATGGCCGGGCCGGCCAGGTCGAGGGTGTGCAGAGTCTGTGCAGATCGGAACGATACTCGTGGGTACCGCGAGATCGCACATTGGGTTCACGCCGCGCATACACAGTGTTGAGCGGTGTTCACGCCATGCGCGTCCACGGAAGGCGTAGCCGCCCGCATCCGTCCGGGCGCGCGGCACGTTGGTGGGGCATGACGCTTCCCGATCACACCGCCGCCGTCATCCGGGACCTGCGCCCGCTCGTACGCGCCGAGGCGTGCGCCGAGGCACCGGCCGCGGGTGCCGAACCCGCCGACCTGGAGCAGGCCGTGTGGCTGCGGCTCCTCGAACGGCCGGACGGGCAGGACCCGCCCG
>DATCWZ010000001.1:0-5641 GCA_036566065.1 Streptomyces sp.
AGCGCATGTCGGCGGCCGGGAGCCCCGCCCGCGAGCAGCGCGGCCGCGCAGGACCCGGCCTGGCCGAGACCCGACGCGGCGGTGTCGTCGACCGGCGTGCCGAGGAAGACGATCCGCTCGGACAGCAGCTTGGAGTACGGATCACGGGTCCGGGTCCCGGACGACGTGCGCTCGGTGAACTCCGGCAGTACATAACGGGCAGCAGGACGGAACATGGCCGTGCCTCTCCTCGGATGCGCGCCTGGATAGGACTGTGGACTGTAAAAAATGTACAGGACGTACCGAAGTTACGATGGGGACCATGGCCTACGAGATTCCGGTGACGCAAGCCCGGGCTGAGCTCGCCGAACTGATCAACCGCGTTGTCTACGGTGGCGAACGAGTGGTCGTGACCCGGCACGGCAAGCCCCTCGTAGCGCTGGTCTCCGCCGCTGACCTGCAACGACTCGAGCGTGACGAAGCGAGCGAGGAAGCCGCCGCCACGGAGCGGGCGATCCGTGCGGTCTCTTCGTTCGGCCCGGCGACCTCCGCTCCGGGCGAACGCCGCAGCTTCGGTATCGCCGCGGAACACCGCGGCCATCACGACCGGGACGACTGAGTCGCCGGCTCAGGAGGGTATTGCCGACCGTGGATCATGGGTGCTGGCTTCGCGGCAGGTCACGAGATCCAGCGCCAAGCCCCGGCTCGCTGGACGGCATCCCGCCCGCTGCGGGTGCCCCGGGTGACGACCGGCCCCGCAGAGCGCTGCGGGGAACCGCGGATCACCGGGGTGGTCGTACTACCGGGGTCCCTGACCCTGGAGTGGCCTGTATGCCCGCACCTGACGCAGTTCCGGATCTGCCCCGACTCATCGTCACCGCTCTGCATATCGAGCCCGAATGGATGACCGAGGAACCCGACGGAATCGGCTTCGTCGCCGGCCAGGTCGGCGTCTGGCTGACGGTCCGTGACACCCCTGCCTGGAAGTCCGTTCTCCGCATAGAGGCCCGGCTGGCCCGGCACGTGGCCGACGACCCCGCCGCCCGGGAGTACTGCGACTACCTGAATTGCCATTCGCAGCTCGGCTCCCTCGGAGGCCGCTGGGTGTACGACCCGGCGGCGGGCGTCCTGGCCCTGGTCGCCGACCTCTGCTCGTTCAACGAGGCCGGTATCCAGGCCGGTTGGGTCGGGATGTACGCCCGGTTCGTCGCCCTGCTGGCAGCCAGGGCCGAGACTGCCGCGTTCAACTCCATACCGGAGCGGGAACTCGGTGCGGGCACGGCGCTCACCCTCATCGCGGGGCACCGACGCCGGGAGGGGCACGAGATTCTGGACCTGATGCCGAAGGTCACCCGCGCGGGCGAGGACCCTGCGCCCGTGCGCGCGGTGGCTGAACTCCTCAAGGAGAGCATGCCGGGGCTGCTGCCCGCCCGGGTCGGCGGCCACTGGTTCTTCTCGGACTGGGAGACGGGTCTGTACCTGTTGAATCCCGATGGGACCGAGCTGACGCTGGAGATGGTGCGCAATCCTCATCTCGGGTGGGGAATCCTCATGGCGGCGGGTTTCGCCAAGGGGAACGCCGACGGGCCCCAGGATGCCGTCCCCTCCCTGCTCCCCGCCGACCAGGACACCTGGGCGACGCTCAACCAGGAGGCTTCCGTACGGGGCGGCGTCGCGCCCGGCTGCTGGACCCGGGGGCAGACCGGTGAGACGGCCCACCGCCTCTTCCTTCCCGCCGCCCTGCTGGCGGCGGAGCCGCAGGCGGCTGCCGTCCACGTCGGCGAACTCGCCGTGCTGGCCGTCAGGCAGGTCCGCAGCGCCGTGGTCCACTCCGGCGCCGGGCACGAGCCGGTGCTCACCCGTCCTGTCTGGCAGGGCGACGAAGAGGCGGACGTACTCGCCCGCCGCGACCCGTACAACGACGGTGCCCGGCCTCACAACCCGCACGTCGTCTGCCACTTCACGGACGCGCTCGGCCGCCTGTGCGGCAGCACCGAGGAATCGCTGGAGCTGTGGCGGTCCCGCCTGACAGAACAGGACCGCTCCACCCCTGGCGTCCTCGACTTCCCCCGCGTCCCCGAGGACGAAGTCGACGCCCATTTTTGCGGCGCCGACGGTGCGTGAGTTCGCCGTCAGCGGCGGCGCAGTCTGGGGAACTTGCCCGCGCCCGCGGCCTTTTCGGCCTCGGCCGCCTTCACCTTGGCCGCGTACTCGTCGACGTACTCCTGTCCGGAGAGCCCCAGGACGGCGTACATGATCTCGTCCGTGACGGCCCGGATCGCGGCCTTCTGGTCCTCCATCCCGGCGTAACGGGAGAAGTCCAGCGGCTCACCGAAACGGATTGTCACCTGCTTGATGTGCGGCATGACCTGCCCGGGCGGCTGGATCTCGAACGTACCGACCATCGCGCACGGCACCACCGGGACCCGGGCCTTGATCGCCATCACCGCGACCCCGACCTTGCCCTTGTACAGCCGACCGTCGTGCGAGCGGGTGCCCTCCGGGTAGATGCCCAGCAGTTCGCCCCTGGACAGCACCCCGAGCCCTTCGCGGATCGCCGCCTGCCCCGCTTCCTTCCCCGACCTGTCCACCGGGATCTGCCCCGCGCTGCGGAAGAAGGCGGCGGTCAGCCGCCCCTTGAGACCGGGGCCGGTGAAGTACTCGGCCTTCGCGAGGAAGGTGATGCGCCGCTTGAGGATCGCGGGCATCAGGAAGTGGTCCGAGAACGAGAGATGATTGCCCGCGACGATTGCCGCACCGTCCTGCGGAACGTGCTCCAGTCCCTCGATACGAGGCCGGAACAGCAGCCTCAGTATCGGCCCCAGCAGGACGTACTTGAGCACGTAATAGAACACGGTATCTCTCCCCACTCCACCGGATCCGTTATGGAGCCGCGTTCTTTCGGTCCACTGCCCATGGTTCCGGGGTTCGGCACATGTGGCCACCGCTGCCGCCTCCAGCCGCCCTGTGACCTTTCCGAACAGGCCCTCGTGGCGATCGATCGTAGCCTGATCGTTTGTTGTCTCCCGGCGGACCTCATACGGCCCGGCCACTCCGGCCCGTGTCATCGCGCCGGCCGCGTACCGGCATGATGTCGGCATGCACACTCCGGCCGTTGCCATCACCCTGGTCCGTGGCGACATCACGCAGCAGTCCGTCGACGCCCTCGTCAACGCCGCCAACTCCTCCCTGCTGGGCGGCGGCGGGGTCGACGGGGCCATTCACCGGCGTGGCGGCCCGGAGATCCTCGCCGCCTGCCGCGCGCTGCGGGCCTCGCGGTACGGAAAGGGGTTGCGGGCCGGGCAGGCCGTCGCCACCACCGCGGGAAAGCTCGACGCACGATGGGTGATCCACACCGTGGGCCCCGTCTGGAGCAGCTCCGACGACCGCTCCGCGCTGCTGGAGTCCTGCTACCGGGAATCGCTGCGCGTGGCCCGCGAACTCGGGGTGCGTACCCTCGCCTTCCCCGCCATCTCGACCGGCATCTACGGCTGGCCCATGGAGGACGGGGCACGCATCGCCGTGCGTACGGTGCTTCAGGAGGCCACCGCACCCATCGAGGAGGTGCGGTTCGTGCTGTTCGACGCCCACGCCTACGTGGAGTTCGAAGACGCCCTGGCCGGCCAGCGCCGCCGCATCTGAGCGCCGGGCAGCGGCCGGGACCGTGTCAGGTGTCCTTGGTGGCGATCATGCCGAGGGTGGCCAGCCCCAGCACCACCCAGCCGAACCAGAGCCAGCCATTGCTTCCCAGTGCGACCGTGTACGCCGTCACCGCGACCAGCGCGCTGACGGTGACAACTCCCATGGTTTTCGTGGATCCGGACATGCGCGCACGCTCCTCATCGGCCGCGCGGCCGTTGGGACCATGGTCACCCCGGAGGCACACCCACCGCTACTGCCCGCGGGTCTGCAAAGAGGCGAGATAGGCGTTGTACTCGTTGAGTTCCTGGTCGCCGTTGCGCTCGGCCGCGCGGTCGGCGCGCTTGGCCGTCCGCTGCTCGGAGCGGTACCACTGGAAGACCAGGGCGACGAGCACCAGCACCGAGGGAATCTCGCTGAACCCCCAGGCGATGCCCCCGGCCGCCTGCTGGTCGGCCAGCGCGTTGAGGCCGAGCGAGGAGGGCGGGTTCTTGTACGTCTCCACCATCGGCTGGGTCGCCATCATCAGCGCGATACCGAAGAACGCGTGGAACGGCATGCCCGCGAAGAGTTCCAGCATCCGCATCACATAGCCAGGCCGGTGCGGCCCCGGGTCGACGCCCATGATCGGCCAGAAGAACGCCAGGCCGACGGCGAGGAAGTGCACCATCATCCCGATGTGCCCGGCCCGCGATCCCATCAGCGTGTCGAACAGCGGGGTGAAGTACAGCGCGTACAGGCTGGCGATGAACAGCGGGATCGTGAAGACCGGATGCGTCACAACCCTCATGTAGCGGCTGTGCAGCAGCATCAACAGCACCTCGCGCGGCCCCGTGCGGCCACGCCCCGCGACCGGCAGCGCACGCAGCGCGAGCGTCACCGGGGCGCCCAGCAGCAGAAGGATCGGCGCCAGCATGCTGATCACCATGTGCTGCACCATGTGCACGCTAAACATGACCATGCCGTAGTCATTCAGCTTGGTGCACATCATCAGCGCGACACACAGCACGCCGATCGCGAAGAAGAAGACCCGGTTGACCGGCCAGGCGTCGCCCCGTCTGCGCAGCCGCAGCACCGCGTAGCCGTACAGGACGAGCACGGCGACACAGCCCACCAGGAAGAAGAGGTCCGCGGAGAATTCGAGCCCGCGTCCCAGCGTGAACGGCGGCAGATCCGCATTCGTGCCGTGCCCGCTGTGCTCCATCTGTCCACTCCCGCTGGGAACGACGTCCCCGTTTCGTGCCGGTTGTCCGCTCCAGACTAGAGCCGCCCCCGGCCGGGGGTACGGCCGGGGGCGCGGGGCACGGCGCCGGGTCCCTCGGGGCGGGCTCAGGACATCTCAGAGCACGCACTGTGCTTCGGCGTAACGCTCCGCAGGGACCGTCTTCAGGGTCTCCACGGCGGCGGCCAGCGGCACCATCGTGATGTCCGTGCCACGCAGCGCCGTCATCATGCCGAACTCGCCGCGGTGAGCGGCCTCCACCGCATGCCAGCCGAAGCGGGTCGCGAGCACCCTGTCGTACGCGGTCGGCGTGCCGCCCCGCTGGACATGGCCCAGTATCACCGGGCGGGCCTCCTTGCCGAGGCGCTGCTCCAGCTCGATGGAGAGCTGGGTCGCCACCCCGGCGAAACGCTCATGGCCGTAGATGTCCGTGGTGCCCTGGTCGAAGTCCATCGACCCGGCCCGGGGCTTGGCGCCCTCGGCGACCACCACGATGGCGAACTTCTTCCCCGCCGAGAACCGCTGCCCCACCAGGGCGGTCAGCTCGTCGATGTCGAAGGGCCGCTCGGGCACCACGATCGCGTGCGCACCGGCCGCCATGCCCGAATGCAGGGCGATCCACCCGGTGTGCCGGCCCATGACCTCGACGATCAGAACCCGCTGGTGCGACTCGGCGGTCGTCTTCAGCCGGTCCAGCGCCTCGGTGGCGACGCCCACCGCCGTATCGAAGCCGAAGGTCACATCGGTGGCGGAGATGTCGTTGTCGATGGTCTTGGGCACGCCGACTATCGGCAGCCCCGC
>DATCWZ010000437.1:0-4555 GCA_036566065.1 Streptomyces sp.
CCTGCCGTACGGCGGCGAACACCCGCCGGGTCGGGGCGCTGCCCTCCACGGGCCGTACGACGACGCCGCCCAGGTCCGTGCCGCGCAGCGCCGACCGGGGCACCAGGGCCACCCCGGCACCCGCCCCGGCGAGGGCCACCACCGCCTGGAAGTCGTCCGACGAGTGCTCGAAGCGGGGTTCGTAACCGGCGAACTCGCAGGCCAGCACCACCACGTCATGGCACGGGTTGCCGGGGTACTGGCCGATCCAGGCGTCCTTGGCCAGGTCGGCGAGGGGGACCTGTTCCAGTTCCGCGAGGCGGTGGCCGACCGGCAGCACCGCGTCGAAGGGCTCCGAGTACAGCGGCACCCTGGTCAGCCGCCGGTCGTCCGCGCCGGGCGCGCCCCGGTACTCGACGGCGACCGCCACATCGACCTGGCGGTCCAGCACCATCGGCACGCTGGCGTCGCCCTCGGTGTCCTGGACCCGGACCCTGATCCCCGGGGAGGTGCGGGCCAGCTCGGCGATGGCGGGAGCCAGCACCAGGCCGATGCCGGTGGCGAAGGCGGCCACCGTCACCGTACCGGCCACGCCCCCGCTGTAGTCGGCGAGTTCGGCCTCGGCCCGTTCGAGCTGGGCCAGCACCGCGTTGGCATGGCTCAGCAGGATCTCCCCGGCCGGGGTGAGCCGGGTGCCCCGCGCCCCGCGCTCGACCAGATGGTGCCCGGTCTCCTGCTCCAGCGCGGCGAGCTGCTGGGACACCGCGGACGGGGTGAGATACAGCGCGGCGGCCGCGGCGGTCACCGTGCGATGGTCCGCCACCGCACGGAGAACGCGCAGCCGCCGTACATCGATCATGGGCCCATTGTCCCAGGTCGTACGGGGAACGCGGACGCGAGCTACCCGGCGAGCGCCGCCCGCGCGGCGACGAACGCGTCCACGGCGCGGTTCACGTCGTCGGTGGAGTGCGCGGCGGAGAGCTGGACACGGATGCGCGCGGCGCCCTGCGGGACGACGGGGTACGAGAAGCCGATCACGTACACACCGCGCTCCAGGAGCAGTTCGGCCATCCTGCCCGCCTTCGTGGCGTCCCCGATCATCACCGGGGCGATGGGGTGGTCGCCGGGCAGGATGTCGAAGCCCTCGGCGGTCATCCGGGAGCGGAACAGCTCGGTGTTGGCCCTGAGCCGGTCGCGCAGCTCGCCCGCCGACTCCAGCAGGTCGATGACCTTGAGGGACGCGGCGGCGATGACCGGGGCGAGGGAGTTGGAGAAGAGGTACGGGCGCGAGCGCTGGCGCAGCAGTGCGACGATCTCGGCGCGCGCCGCGACGTAACCGCCGGAAGCGCCGCCCAGTGCCTTGCCGAGTGTGCCGGTGATGATGTCGACCCGGTCCATCACGCCGTGCAGCTCGGGCGTGCCGCGCCCGCCGGGGCCGACGAAGCCGACGGCGTGCGAGTCGTCGACCATGACCATGGCGTCGTAGCGGTCGGCCAGGTCGCAGATGTCCTTGAGCGGGGCGACGTATCCGTCCATGGAGAACACCCCGTCGGTGACGACAAGGCGGCGCCGGGCCCCGGACGCCTCCTTGAGCTGCTGCTCCAGGTCGGCCATGTCCCGGTTGGCGTAGCGGTAGCGCTGGGCCTTGGAGAGGCGGATGCCGTCGATGATGGAGGCGTGGTTGAGTGCGTCGGAGATCACCGCGTCCTCGGCGCCGAGCAGGGTCTCGAAGACACCGCCGTTGGCGTCGAAGCAGGAGGAGTACAGGATCGTGTCCTCCTGGCCGAGGAACGCGGACAGCCGCTGCTCCAGCTCCTTGTGGACCTCCTGTGTCCCGCAGATGAAGCGGACGGACGCCATGCCGTAGCCCCAGCGGTCCAGCGCCTCGTGCGCGGCGGCGACGACCTCGGGGTGGTCGGCGAGGCCCAGGTAGTTGTTGGCGCAGAAGTTGAGCACCTCACCGGGGCGGCCGCCGGCGGTCACGGTGACACCGGCGGACTGCGGGGTGCCGATGACGCGCTCGGGCTTCTCCAGACCGGCTTCCCGGATCTCGTCGAGGGTGGTGCGCAGTTCGTCGCGTACGGAGTCGAACATGAAGGATGTCTCCCAGGTCGGTACGGGTCCGGGGTACGGGCAAAATCAAAGCAGTCTGAACGGGCCGGTTCTTCAGACGGTCCAGTCGAGGATGACCTTGCCGCCGAGACCGCTCGCGGCGTCGTCGAAGGCCGCCTCGAAGTCGCGGTAGCCGTAGCGTCCCGTAATCACGGGGGAAAGGTCGAGGCCGCCTTCCAGCAGTACGGACATGGCGTACCAGGTTTCGTACATCTCGCGGCCGTAGATGCCCTTGATGGTGATCATCGAGGTGACGACGCGGGACCAGTCGATGGCGAACTCCTGGGCGGGCAGGCCGAGCATCGCGATCCGGCCGCCGTGCGTCATGTTCGCGATCATGTCCTGCATGGCCTCGGCGCGGCCGGACATCTCCAGGCCGACATCGAAGCCCTCGCGCAGTCCGAGGCTGCGCTGGCCGTCGGCGATGGTCTGGTTCGCGACGTTCAGCGCGAGGGTGACGCCGACCTTCCTGGCCAGGGCCAGCCGGGCCTCGCTGACGTCGGTGATGACGACGTTACGGGCGCCCGCGTGGCGGGCGACGGCGGCGGCCATGATGCCGATCGGTCCGGCGCCGGTGATCAGGACGTCCTCGCCCACCAGCGGGAAGGACAGAGCGGTGTGCACAGCGTTGCCGAACGGGTCGAAGATCGCCGCGATGTCGAGGTCGACGGGGTCCCGGTGCACCCACACGTTGGACGCGGGCAGCGCGACGTACTCGGCGAACGCCCCGTCCCGGCCGACGCCGAGCCCGACCGTGGAGCGGCACAGGTGGCGCCGCCCGGCCAGACAGTTGCGGCACTTGCCGCAGACGAGGTGGCCCTCGCCGCTGACCAGGTCGCCGACCTTGATGTCCACGACGTCCTCGCCGAGCGCCGCGACCTCGCCGACGAACTCGTGTCCAAGAACCAGCGGGGGGCGTACGGCCTGCTGCGCCCAGCCGTCGTACGCGCGGATGTGCAGGTCGGTGCCGCAGATGCCGGTACGCAGGACCTTGATGAGGACATCCGCCGGGCCGATCTCCGGCTCCGGCACGTCCATCAGCCAGAGTCCCGGCTCGGCCTTCTGCTTCACGAGTGCCTTCACGGCTGTGGCTCCCTGCGCATGGTGCTGGATGTGAGCATCCCGGGCCGGGGCATGCCTGAGGACAGCCGGCGCCCGGGGACGTCACGGGATCTCGGCAAGGCGGACGTGGCACCGGGCGGCTCCGCGCGCTCGCCCCTGCCGTCACGGCCAAATCTGCCGTATCGCGTGCCCCAGGTCCATCGAGGATTTCTTAAGCGCCGCCGCAGTTCCGCTTCACGCCACACGTCGACCACCCGATCAGCGGAATCACTAGGTCCTGGCTTACTGCACAGTCACGCTCTGTCGCACCTGCTCCGTATCGATGATCCCCGCCGTACAGCAGGCGACGGCGCAGAAGGCGATCGGCAGGAAGAACGCCAGGTTGAGCGGCATGAAGTGGGTCATCGGGCCGATGACCGCGGGGCCCGCGAGCATGCCCAGGTAGCCGAGGCCGGCGACGCGGGAGACGTTGGCTCCCGCGGCGGCCGGGTCGGTGTGGCCCGCGGCGCTGAAGAGCTGCGGGATGCAGCCGGAGAGGCCGATGCCGAAGATCGTCCAGCCGGTCAGGGCCAGTGGTACGGCGGGCGCGAGCGCAGCCAGGCTCAGGCCCCCGGCGGCCACCACGGAGCCGTAACGCACCACCGCGACCGTGCCGATGCGGGCGGCCACCCGGTCGGTGAGCAGGCGGCCGACGGTCATGGCCGTGGCGAACGCGCCGTAGGCGAAGGCGGCCGTGGCCTCGGGGGCGTCCAGTACGTCCTTCAGGTGGAGCACGCTCCAGTCGTTGGCGACGCCCTCGCTGAGCATCAGCATGAAGGCGAGCGCGGCCAGCATCCAGATACGGGAGGGCGTCCTGCGCCGGGCGATGGTGGCCGAACCGGCGGCCGGGATGTCTCCGGCCGGGGCAGCCTCGGGCCGGAGCAGGGCGCGGGATGCCACGGCCGCTGCGGCGAGGCCGAGCAGGGCCATGGCGGTCAAGGTGGTGGCCGCGCTCCAGCCCAGGCTGAGCGTCAGCGCGCCGGTCAGCGCCGCGATCACCCCGCCGATGGAGAACAGCGCGTGGAAGGCGGACATGATGGGCCGTCCGTAGCCGCGTTCCACCTGCACGGCGTGCGCGTTCATGCTGACGTCCAGGCAGCCATTGCCCAGGCCGAAGACCAGCAGGGCCAGGCCCAGCGTCCAGGCGTTGACGGCCAGTCCGGGCAGGACCAGCGCCACGCTGCACAGGGCGGCGCTCAGGGGAACGACCGTGCGGGCGCCCAAGCGGTCGGTGAGCCGGCCGACCAACTGCATGCCCCCGAACGCACCGGCGCCCAGGAGCAGCAGCAGCCAGCCCAGTACCGCGTGGCTGATGCCGGTCCTGTCCTCGACAGCCGGGATATGGACGATCCACATGCCCAGC
>DATCWZ010000180.1:0-3357 GCA_036566065.1 Streptomyces sp.
CGCCGACCCCCTGAGCCGCCAGCCCCTGGAACTACAGAACAGCGGGGCCGGACAGGCCCCCCCGGCCCGTCCGACCCCGCTGCGTTCCCCCGTACCCCCGTACCCGGAACCCCCGTTCCCCCGCCCTCAGGCCACCAGTTCGCCGAAGGATTCCTCCTGGTCACGGCCGAAGCTGAGAACCTCGTCCTCCCGCAGCCGGCGCAGCGAGCGCCAGATGCTGGACTTCACCGTGCCGACACTGATGCCGAGTATGGACGCGATTTCCGGGTCGGTGCGGCCCTCGTAATAGCGGAGGACCAGCATCGTGCGCTGGAGTTCCGGCAGCTTGGCCAGCGCCTGCCAGAGCACCGCCCGCAGCTCCGTGCCGCGCATGGCGTCCGTGTCGCCCACCGTCTCCGGCAGCTCCTCGGTCGGATACTCGCTGAGCTTGCGCCTGCGCCAGGCGCTGATGTGCAGATTGGTCATGGTGCGGCGGAGATATCCGCCGACCGCCGCCTTGTCGCTGATCCTGTCCCACGCCCGGTACGTCGAGAAGAGGGCGCTCTGCAGCAGATCCTCGGCCTCGAACCGGTCGCCGGTCAGGTGATAGGCGGTCGCGTACAGGGAGGCGCGGCGCTCCCGGACATAGGCCGTGAACGCCGTTTCGGCGTCCTCGGTCCGTGCCGGGGGCGTCCGTTCCCCCGTCGCCTCCCCGTACGCTGTTCCCCCGTTGCCCCCCGTGGGCGCGTCAACAATCGTCATGTACGACGTGTGCTGACGCCCGGCGCCCCGTACGCACCCCCGTGCTCCCCCGAGAGAGGCGGCCCCGTTGGCGCCGGACTTCTCCTGGCTCCGGCCGACGTCGTGAAGGCGCGTGGTTACTGCGCTTGAGGTGGTGCTGCGCAGTGTGCTCATCTCGCGCCCCCCGTCGGTGGAGTCGGTGTGTTCCAACTGCCAATGAGCTTGCACGGGCAGTTTCATGGCGCTGTCCCCCGACTGTCACAGGCCTGTCACAGGGCGAGTTGCGCGCCGTTCGGCACCCGATCCGTGCTGCGCGGAGCACGCTCGGAGGCCGGGGGATTGTCGAACAGCGGCACCCATGGGCCAGAATGGCCCCCGTGCCTTTCCTGCTGCTGATCGAGGACGACGACGCCATCCGTACGGCTCTCGAACTCTCGTTGTCACGCCAGGGCCACCGTGTGGCCACCGCGGCGACGGGAGAGGACGGCCTGAACCTCCTGCGGGAGCAACGGCCCGATCTGGTCGTACTGGATGTGATGCTGCCCGGGATCGACGGTTTCGAGGTGTGCCGGCGCATCCGGCGCACCGATCAGTTGCCGATCATCCTGCTGACCGCGCGCAGTGACGACATCGACGTCGTGGTGGGGCTCGAGTCCGGTGCGGACGACTATGTGGTGAAGCCCGTACAGGGCAGGGTGCTCGACGCCCGCATCCGTGCGGTGCTGCGGCGCGGGGAGCGCGAGTCCACCGACTCGGCGACCTTCGGCAATGTGGTCATCGACCGTTCCGCGATGACCGTCACCAAGAGCGGGGAGGATCTGCAGCTCACCCCGACGGAACTGCGGCTCCTGCTGGAGCTCAGCCGGCGGCCCGGGCAGGCCCTGTCCCGGCAGCAGCTCCTGCGGCTGGTGTGGGAGCACGACTACCTCGGTGACTCGCGGCTCGTGGACGCCTGTGTGCAGCGGCTGCGCGCGAAGGTGGAGGACGTGCCGTCCTCGCCGACACTGATCCGTACCGTACGCGGCGTGGGCTACCGGCTGGACTCGCCTCAGTGAGCGATTCCGCGAAACGTTCCATAGCCGCGGGCCTTCGCTGGACCAGCCTGCGGCTGCGCCTGGTCGTCGTATTCGCCCTGGTGGCGCTGACCGCCGCGGTCTCCGCTTCGGCGATCGCGTACTGGCTCAACCGCGAGGCCGTGCTCACCCGCACCCAGGACACCGCGCTCGACGACTTCCGCCGCCAGATGCAGAACCGGGCGGCCTCGCTGCCGGTCCACCCCACCGGGGCCGACCTGGAGAGCGCCGCCGTGCAGATGGCCAGCAGCGGCCCCGGGTACAACGTGCTGCTGCTCGACGAACGCGACAACGGCAAGCCGATCGTCGGATCGTCCGACACGGACGCGTTCACCAAGCTCGACGTACCGAGATCGCTCCAGGAGCAGGTGGCCAGGAAGCAGCCGCTGACCTCCAGCAACACGTACGAGTACCACCTGTTCTGGCAGCGTACGAGCAGGGGCGGCAAGCCGTTCCTGGTGGCCGGTACGAAGATCATCGGCGGGGGTCCGAGCGGCTACATGCTGAAGTCGCTGGACCAGGAGCGCCAGGACCTCAATTCGCTGGCCTGGTCGCTGGGCATCGCCACCGCGCTCGCCCTGGTCGGTTCGGCGCTGCTCGCGCAGGGGGCGGCGACGACGGTGCTGCGGCCCGTGCAGCGGCTCGGCGAGGCGGCCCGCAAGCTCGGCGAGGGCAAGCTCGACACCCGTCTCGTGGTGTCCGGCACCGATGAACTGGCCGAGCTGTCCCGTACGTTCAACAAGGCGGCGGACTCCCTGGAGAAGAAGGTCGCCGACATGAGCGCGCGCGAGGAGTCGAGCCGCCGGTTCGTCGCCGACATGTCGCACGAGCTGCGTACGCCGCTGACCGCGATCACCGCCGTCGCCGAGGTGCTGGAGGACGAGGCCGACAACCTCGACCCGATGATCGCCCCGGCCGTACATCTGGTGGTCAGCGAGACACGGCGGCTGAACGACCTGGTGGAGAACCTGATGGAGGTCACCCGCTTCGACGCCGGTACGGCCAGGCTCGTCCTGGACACGGTCGATGTGGCCGACCAGGTGACCGCCTGCATCGATGTCCGGGCCTGGCTGGACGCCGTCGACCTGGACGCGGAGCGCGGCCTGATGGTGCGGCTCGATCCGCGCCGGCTCGATGTGATCCTGGCGAATCTGATCGGCAACGCGCTCAAGCACGGAGGCTCGCCGGTACGGGTGTCGGTGCGCACCGACGCGGACGATCTGGTCATCGAGGTACGCGACCACGGCCCCGGCATCCCCGAAGAGGTCCTGCCGCATGTCTTCGACCGGTTCTACAAGGCGAGCGCGTCGCGGCCGCGCTCCGAGGGCAGCGGTCTGGGCCTGTCCATCGCCATGGAGAACGCGCACATCCACGGCGGCGACATCACGGCGGGGAATCTGCCGGACGGCAGCGGCGCGGTGTTCGTGCTGCGGCTGCCGCGCAACACCGAGCCCCCGGGCATCCCCGGGGAACGGGACGGCGCTGAGGACGGGAGCGGGAAGGGCGACGCGGGATGAGGGCCACCGACCGTACGGAGGACGGCGCGTCCCGTATCCGCACCCGG
>DATCWZ010000179.1:0-2070 GCA_036566065.1 Streptomyces sp.
GGCGCATCAGGGCGGCCATCAGGGTGCGGCATGTGTCCCAGACCGCCGTGACGCCCGTGTGCGGCGTCACCGCACTCGGCGGTGGGGGCAGGGCGGGGATGCGCAGCTCGGACAGGACGACGCCGTCGCTGTCGTCGACGAGCAGGTCCAGCCTGCGCGCCGCTCCGTCGAGCGCCGTACGGGCCGCCGCCACCGCCCCCCGGGGCACGCCCAGCGAGTGCGCGAGCTCCAGGGAATGCGGTCGGCCGACCGGGATCAGGGACAGCGCGCCGTCGGCCCGTTCCCGGTGGAGCTGGCCCACCGCGCGCAGCAGCGAGCGGTCGTCGCCGACGACCACGGGCCGCCGCCCGCCGCGCCGGGACAGGGCGCGGGCGAACTCCTCCGGACCGTCCGGAAGGCAGATTTTGGCGTGTGAACCGGCGTTCAGCACGTCCTTCGCGATACGGACGGACTCGCCGTCGATCCGGCGGGCAACCGGGTCGATGAGCACCAGAAGCTGGTGGTCGCCGTCGCCGGGGGGCTCTGCAGCCGACACCTCGGTCCTTCCTCGGGTAGCATCCTGGTGCAAGAGCCCCTCGTGCTATTGCGCCAGGGGCTTCGTCTATTCCGGGGCACCCGGTTCGACGGATCAGGCTTTGCCGTACACAGGCGTACGGCAGGTACGACCTTTACGTACGCCCCCTGACCTTGGACATGCCCCGCCCGGAAGGGGTGTACGCGCGTGCCCGCACTTGTGCTGCTCGGTGCTCAGTGGGGTGACGAGGGCAAGGGGAAGGCCACCGATCTCCTCGGTGGATCCGTGGACTACGTGGTGCGTTACCAGGGCGGCAACAATGCCGGCCATACGGTCGTCGTCGGCGACCAGAAGTACGCACTTCATCTCCTCCCGTCCGGAATCCTGTCGCCGGGGTGTATCCCGGTCATCGGTAACGGTGTCGTCATCGACCCGGCGGTTCTGCTCTCCGAGCTGAGCGGTCTGAATGAGCGTGGCGTCGATACGTCCAAGCTCCTGATCAGCGGCAACGCCCATTTGATCACTCCGTACCACACCACGGTCGACAAGGTGTCGGAACGCTTCCTCGGCTCCCGCAAGATCGGTACGACCGGCCGCGGCATCGGACCGACGTACGCGGACAAGATCAACCGTGTCGGCATCCGGGTCCAGGACCTGTACGACGAGTCGATCCTCGTCCAGAAGGTCGAGGCGGCTCTCGATTTCAAGAACCAGATCCTCGCCAAGCTCTACAACCGGCGCGCGATCGAGTCCGGCAAGATCGTGGAGGAGCTGCTCACCTACGCGGAACAGCTCAAGCCGTACATCGCGGACACCAGCCTGCTGCTGAACAACGCCATCGACGACGGCAAGGTCGTCCTGTTCGAGGGCGGCCAGGGCACCCTGCTCGACGTCGACCACGGCACGTACCCCTTCGTCACCTCGTCGAACCCGACCGCCGGCGGCGCCTGCACCGGTTCCGGCGTGGGCCCGACGAAGATCAGCCGGGTCATCGGCATCCTCAAGGCATACACCACCCGTGTCGGCTCCGGCCCGTTCCCGACGGAGCTGCTCGACGAGGACGGCGCGGCGCTGCGCCGCATCGGGGGCGAGCGCGGTGTCACCACCGGCCGCGACCGCCGCTGCGGCTGGTTCGACGCCCCGATCGCGCGGTATGCGACCCGGGTCAACGGGCTCACCGACTTCTTCCTCACCAAGCTGGACGTGCTGACCGGCTGGGAGCGGATCCCGGTGTGCGTGGCGTACGAGATCGACGGCAAGCGCGTCGAGGACATCCCGTACAGCCAGTCCGACTTCCACCACGCGAAGCCGGTGTACGAGATGCTGCCGGGCTGGTCCGAGGACATCACGAAGGCCAAGACCTTCGATGACCTGCCGAAGAACGCGCAGGCGTACGTGAAGGCGCTGGAGGAGATGTCGGGGGCCCCGATCTCCGCGATCGGCGTCGGCCCCGGCCGTACGGAGACGATCCAGATCAACTCCTTCCTGTAGTTCGCGTAGTTCGCACGGGCCGGAGGGGAAGGGCCGGGACGATCGCGTCCCGGCCCTTCGGCGTG
>DATCWZ010000217.1:0-6408 GCA_036566065.1 Streptomyces sp.
CCTGGCTGCCCGAGTCCTTGCGCCACAGCCCGCTGACGATGTCGACGGCCTCCTCGGGCGTGGCGGCGAACTCCAGGCCCGCGTAGACGGGCGCGCAGGCGTCAAGGCCCAGGTCCTGCGCGGAGAGCCTGCGCCCCAGCCGCCGGGTGAAGACCTCGGCGATCAGCGCGGGGGTGGTGCCGCGCGGCTGCTGGCCGCGCAGCCAGCGGGTCACCGAGGTTTTGTCGTACCGCAGATCAAGCCCGTGTTCGAGTCCTAGCTGATCCACGCGGCGGGCCAGACCCGCATGAGAGAACCCGGCTTCCGCGATGAGCGAGGCGAGCCGGCGGTTGGGTGTGCGCTGCGGAGGTCGTTCCGACATCAGTTGTACGGTCTCCTGCCTTGGGGGCCGGGCGGGCAGCCCTTACGACCTGGTGCACGACAGCGGGTCGTTATGGACCGGCGCGAATGTAGCCGTCTCCGCCGGTGCTCCTGCGGCCTTCACCCCACATTCATCCGATCGTGTGAGGATTGCGAGCGGCGCTGACGGAAAAGACCTGGCGGATCCCGATTCCCGGGCCGGTCGTACAGTTGCTGCGGGCGCACATCAGTGCACGGCGACGTGGCCCCGGGGGACGGTCCCCGGGCTCCCGGCACCACGAGTAGGGAGACATCTGACGTGAGTGAGCTCCGTTTTGTCCATCTGGGCTTCGGCGCGGAAGCGGTCGAATACCGGGAGGCATGGCAGAAGCAGCGTGAGGTGCACGCCGCCCGGTTCGAGGGCACGGTCCCCGACACCTGTCTGCTCCTGGAGCACCTGCCGGTCTATACGGCGGGGCGGCGCACCGCCGACAGCGAACGCCCGCTGGACGGCACCCCGGTCATCGATGTCGACCGCGGCGGGAAGATCACCTGGCACGGCCCCGGGCAGCTCGTCGGCTATCCGATCCAGAAGCTGCCGCGCCCGGTGGACGTCGTGGCGCATGTCCGCCGGCTGGAGGAGGCCCTGATCCGGGCCGCCGCCGACTTCGGTGTGGCGACCTCCCGGGTCGAGGGCCGCAGCGGTGTCTGGGTGCTCGGTGACCCGGTCGACCAGCGCCGGGCCCTGGGCGGTCTGTCCCTGGACTTCGACCCCCGGCTGCACGACGAGGAGTTCGACCCCCGGCTGAACGGCCCCGAGTACGCCCCGTCCAACGCCGGCCAGCGCCGCGAGGACCGCAAGCTCGCCGCCATCGGCATCCGGGTCGCCAAGGGTGTGACCATGCACGGCTTCGCGCTGAATGTGAACCCGGACAACACCTCGTTCGACAAGATCGTGCCCTGCGGCATCCGGGACGCGGGCGTCACGTCACTCGCGTACGAACTGGGCCGGGACATCACGATCGCCGAGGTGCTTCCGGTCGTGGAGAAACATCTCAAGGACGTCCTGGAGCACGCGGAACTCGCGCCCCGGATCGTCGAGACCCCGAAGAACGCGGTCGTCTCCGCCTGACGGCCAAGGCTGGCGGGCATGGGCCGACCGGGGAATAGGACCCGTCGGCCAGAGGTTGGCCACCCTTAGGGCCGTTCGAACCACGGGCGTACCCTGGTGTTCGCCGAAGAATCCAATGCAGCGAAAGCAAAGGGGTGCCGGAGTGTCCGGTGTCGCACCCGACGGGCGCAAGATGCTGCGCCTGGAGGCTCGAAACAGCCAGACCCCCATCGAGCGCAAGCCCGAGTGGATCAAAACCCGGGCAAAGATGGGCCCCGAGTACAAGAAGATGCAGGCGCTCGTGAAGAGCGAGGGCCTGCACACGGTATGCGTGGAAGCGGGCTGTCCGAACATCTACGAGTGCTGGGAGGACCGCGAGGCGACCTTCCTCATCGGCGGCGACCAGTGCACCCGGCGCTGCGACTTCTGCCAGATCGACACGGGCCGGCCCAAGGCGCTCGACCGCGACGAGCCCCGCCGCGTCGGCGAGTCCGTCGTCACGATGGACCTGAACTACGCCACGGTCACCGGCGTCGCCCGCGACGACCTGATCGACGGCGGTTCCTGGCTGTACGCGGAGACCGTGCGCCAGATCCACGCGCAGACGGCGGAGCGGGAGGGCGGCCACACCAAGGTGGAGCTGCTGATCCCCGACTTCAACGGGCGGCCCGAGTCGCTCGCCGAGGTCTTCGACACGCGCCCCGAGGTGCTGGCCCACAACGTCGAGACGGTGCCGCGTATCTTCAAGCGGATCCGGCCCGGTTTCCGCTACGACCGCTCGCTGAACGTCCTCACCCTGGCCCGCGAGGCCGGTCTGGTGGCCAAGTCGAACCTGATCCTCGGCATGGGCGAGACCCGCGAGGAGATCACCCAGGCGCTCCACGACCTGTACGACGCGGGCTGCGAGCTTCTCACGATCACGCAGTACCTGCGGCCCACCGTCCGGCACCACCCGGTCGACCGCTGGGTGAAGCCGGCGGAGTTCGTGGAGCTGAAGGACGAGGCCGAGGCGATGGGCTTCTCCGGCGTCATGTCGGGCCCGCTGGTCCGTTCCTCGTACCGCGCCGGGCGTCTGTACAAGCAGGCGATGGAGCGCCGCAGCGGGATCATCGACGCGACGGCCCCGGCGGTCACAGGAGCCCCAGTGGCCGCACAGGCCGTGTGAATCCGAGCACAAGAAGCTACCGGCAGGTAATGGCCGAATCGACACGGCCCGTACGCTCCCCGCAGGTCGGGGGGCCCGTATGGGCCGTGTCGGCGTGCGCGACGCCGGAATCAAGGATTCATTGGTGTTTGACCGACCGGTCACCCACTGGTAACACCGAGCAGTGACCCTAGGTACAAGCACAGCGGCGGCACTCGCTGCCGCTGGAGCCGTGCTGTTTCCGTACTCAGACCGCGCCCAGACCGCGCACCCGCTTTGAGGGGAATTCTCACGATGCAGGCCGTCCCGGTACGTGCCAACGCGATCCCGTCCGTCACCACCGCCCTGCGCGCCGTCGAGTCGTTGCTGCTCAGCAGCGGCCAGCGCACCGCCCGCCGCAACGCCTGGACGGCGGTCCTGGAGGACCGCCGCAGGGCACGGGACCGGGTCGAGGCCCAGCATGTACTGGAGGCCGTGGCGGACCACCGTTCGTAGGCCACGTAAACTCCCGTACATGGCGAGGAAGGCAAAAACTGGCGGCGCGAACAGCGCCGAGAACGCGGGGCGGCTCAAGCAGATCGCCCTGACCTACAAGATGACCAGGCGGACCGACCCGAAGATCGGTCTTGTCGTCGCGGGTGTGGGACTCGGCACCTTCGGCGTCCTCCTGGCAGTCGGTTTCATCACCGGCCACCCGATCTACACGGGCATTCTGGGCTTCGTGATGGCCCTCCTCGCGATGGCGATCATCTTCGGACGGCGAGCCGAGAAGGCCGCCTTCAGTCAGATGGAGGGGCAGCCCGGTGCGGCCGCGGCTGTGCTCGACCGGGTGGGCCGCGGCTGGACGACGACGCCCGCGGTGGCGATGAACCGCAATCAGGACATCGTGCACCGTTCCGTCGGCAAGGCCGGCATCGTGCTGGTCGCCGAGGGCAACCCGAACCGGGTGAAGAGCCTGCTGGCGGCCGAGAAGAAGCGGATGGCCCGCATCGTGGTGGACGTGCCGGTGCACGACATCATCGTGGGCAACGGCGAGGGGCAGGTGCCGCTGAAGAAGGTGCGCACCAAGATGCTCAAGCTGCCGCGGGTGCTGAGCGGCCAGCAGGTGACGGCCGCCAACGACCGGCTCCGGGCGATGGGCGACCTGATGAGCAACATGCCGCTGCCGAAGGGTCCGATGCCGAAGGGCATGCGGATGCCGCGCGGCGGGAGGATGCGCTGAGGCCGCCGCAGCGACGACCATCGACCACCGCACCACCGAACGCCCCACTGAACGCCGGGAGGGCGGCTCCGGACCGATTTCGGTCTCCGGGCCGCCCTCTCCTCACGTACGCGCTCGGCTACGCGCTCACATCCGCACCTGGACCGCGCCGGACAGCCGGTCGTGCAGTCCGCGGCCGTCGCGGTCCCAGACCAGGGCCGGGATCACCAGCAGGAGCAGCACGCTGCGGACGATCACCCGCCCGGTGCCGAGCCGTCCGCCGTCCTCGGCCACGACCCGCAGGCGCAGGAGACGCTTGCCCGGTGTGCACCCGACGGTCCCGACGGTCAGCACGCTCAGGACGAGGAAGACGAGGAGCGCCCAGTTGCCCGCCGCCTGCTGGTCACCGCGGGCGATCAGCCCGTATGCGATCAGCAGGCACATCGACCAGTCGATGAATACGGCTCCGAAGCGCCGGCCGAGCGGGGCGACGGACCCGGGGCCCTGCTCGGGCAGACCGAGCCGCTTGCCCCGGTAACCGAAGTCGGCGCCCATGTCCTCGGCCGCCGCGCGCGGTCCGGAGAGCCACGATCCGATTGCTTGCCTGTTGTCCACGCGTACACGGTACTGCGCCCCGTCCGGGCCCCGGCGGGGCGACCCCGCGTCCGCCGTACGGGCGCCGAGACTCCGCTCACACCCGGCCCGGTTAACTTCCACGAAACAAATGGGTCATGCTTGAGAAATCCGGTCTGCCTATGGTCGGGTCCAGCGTGTGCCACCGCACTGGCCGCACGAATGAGCTGCAACCCCGACCCTCCCGGGCCGGGAGTAGGAGGAGTTGGATGTTCCAGAACGCCGACGACGTGAAGAAGTTCATCGCCGACGAAGACGTCAAGTTCATCGATGTCCGGTTCTGCGACCTGCCCGGTGTGATGCAGCACTTCACCATTCCGGCGGCGGTTTTCGACCCGGAGGACGAACTCGCGTTCGACGGCTCGTCGATCCGTGGTTTCCAGGCCATCCACGAGTCCGACATGGCGCTGCGCGCGGACCTGTCGACCGCCCGTGTCGACCCGTTCCGCCGCGACAAGACCGTGAACATCAACTTCTTCATCCACGACCCGATCACGGGCGAGCAGTACAGCCGTGACCCGCGCAACGTGGCCAGGAAGGCCGAGACCTACCTCTCCTCGACGGGTGTCGCCGACACCGCGTACTTCGGTCCCGAGGCGGAGTTCTACGTCTTCGACAACGTCCGCTTCCAGACGTCGGCGAACGAGAGCTTCTACCACATCGACTCCGAGGCCGGCGCCTGGAACACCGGTGCGATCGAGAACAACCGCGGTTACAAGGTGCGCTACAAGGGCGGTTACTTCCCGGTCCCGCCGGTCGACCACTTCGCGGACCTGCGTGCGGAGATCTCCCTGGAGCTGGACAAGAACGGCCTCCAGGTCGAGCGCCAGCACCACGAGGTCGGCACCGCCGGACAGGCCGAGATCAACTACAAGTTCAACACGCTGCTCGCCGCGGCCGACGACCTGATGCTCTTCAAGTACATCGTGAAGAACGTCGCCTGGCGCAACGGCAAGACCGCGACCTTCATGCCGAAGCCGATCTTCGGTGACAACGGCTCGGGCATGCACGTGCACCAGTCGCTGTGGTCCGGCGGCGACCCGCTGTTCTACGACGAGCAGGGTTACGCGGGCCTGTCGGACATGGCGCGCTACTACATCGGCGGCATCCTCAAGCACGCCCCGTCGCTGCTGGCGTTCACCAACCCGACGGTGAACTCCTACCACCGCCTGGTCCCCGGCTTCGAGGCCCCGGTCAACATGGTGTACTCGCAGCGCAACCGCTCCGCCGCGATGCGCATCCCGATCACGGGCTCCAACCCGAAGGCCAAGCGCGTCGAGTTCCGCGCCCCCGACCCGTCGTCGAACCCGTACCTGGCGTTCTCGGCCCTGCTGATGGCCGGTCTCGACGGCGTCAAGAACAAGATCGAGCCCCCGGAGCCGATCGACAAGGACCTGTACGAGCTCGCGCCCGAGGAGCACGCGGGCGTAGCCCAGGTGCCGACCTCGCTCCCAGCGGTGCTGGAAGCGCTGGAAGCGGACAACGAGTACCTCCAGGCCGGCGGCGTCTTCACGCCCGACCTGATCGAGACGTGGATCGACTACAAGCGCGAGTACGAGATCGCGCCGATCCAGCAGCGCCCGCACCCGCACGAGTTCGAGCTGTACTTCGACCTGTAGGCACCTGCGCACCGCCCGCCGGTGCGCTGGTCGGTCGTCAGGAATGATGGAGGGCCGCCACCCCGCAGTCAGTGGGATGGCGGCCCCGACCTTTGTGTGAAGGAGTTCCCATGGCATTCGTCCACCGCACCACCATGAAGCCCACCAAACTGGAACTGCTCACCGGCTGGCTGCCGAAGCAGAGCTGGTACGTGGGTGACACGCAAGCCCCGGAACTGGTCAAGGCCGGTGGATTTCGTCTGGACGATCCGCGGGGCGCGGTCGGAATCGAGTTCATGGTCGTGGCGGACACCACCGCGCGGGAGCCGGTGGCTTACCTGGTGCCGATGGGCTACCGCGGTACGGCGCTGGAGGGCGTCCC
>DATCWZ010000170.1:0-2760 GCA_036566065.1 Streptomyces sp.
GGCCCCGGACGCATCGTCGGACCCTGATGCTTCGCCGGCCCCGGACGCGTCGCCCGCCCCGGACGCGTTGCCCGCCGCGAGGGCAGCGGCTACACCAACAGCATTCGGCTCACCGACCTGATCATCCGATCAGCCGGTCACGACAACGGCGGCGGGCCGGGCGTCCATGACCAGACGCCCCGCCCGCCGCCATCCCCCCTACCGCGGTCGGATCAGAGGTTGCCGCGCCGCTCCTGCTCGCGCTCGATCGCCTCGAACAGGGCCTTGAAGTTGCCCTTCCCGAAGCCCATCGAGCCATGGCGCTCGATCATCTCGAAGAAGACGGTCGGCCGGTCCTGCACCGGCTTGGTGAAGATCTGCAGCAGATAGCCGTCCTCGTCACGGTCCACCAGGATCTTCAGCTCGCGCAGCGTCTCCACCGGCACGCGGGTCTCTCCGGCCCACTCGCCGAGCGTGTCGTAGTACGAGTCGGGGGTGTCCAGGAACTGGACGCCGGCCGCGCGCATCGTCTTCACCGAGGCGACGATGTCGTTCGTGGCGAGCGCGATGTGCTGCACACCGGCGCCGCCGTAGAACTCCAGGTACTCGTCGATCTGCGACTTCCTCTTCGCGATCGCCGGCTCGTTGATCGGGAACTTCACCTTCAGCGTGCCGTCGGCGACGACCTTCGACATGAGCGCGGAGTACTCGGTGGCGATGTCGTCGCCCACGAACTCCTTCATGTTCGTGAAGCCCATGACCTTGTTGTAGAACTCCACCCACTCGTTCATCCGGCCGAGCTCGACATTGCCGACGCAGTGGTCGATCGCCTGGAACGTCCTCTTGGCCGGCGGCTCGACGATCGGGGACGCGGCGGTGAAGCCGGGAAGGTAGGGGCCGTCGTAGCCCGAACGCTCGACGAGCGTGTGACGGGTCTTGCCGTACGTGGCGATCGCGGCCAGCACGACCGTGCCGTGGTCGTCCTTCAGCTCGTACGGCTCGGTGATGCCCTTCGCACCGTGCTCCACGGCGTACGCGTAGGCCGCGCGGACGTCCGGGACCTCGATGGCCAGGTCGATCACGCCGTCACCGTGGGCGTTCACATGGTCGGTGAGGAACGTGCCCCACTCGGTGGACGCCTTGATGACGGAGGTGAAGACGAAGCGGGCCGCGCCGTTGGTCAGCACGTAGCTCGCGGTCTCGCGGCTGCCGTTCTCCGGTCCGGAGTAGGCGACGAGCTTCATGCCGAAGGCCGTCGAGTAGTAGTGCGCGGCCTGCTTGGCGTTGCCCACGGCGAAGACGACCGCGTCCATTCCCTTCACCGGGAAGGGGTCCGCCTGCCGTGCGGTGTCGGGGGTGGTGTGCAGAGTCTCAGTCATATTCGAAGGTTCCCGCCGCTTCGCAAGGTGCGCAATAGTTGACGTTATCGCTGGTCAATATGCACAGCCAGACCCGATGATGGGCAGGCTATCTGTACAGGGTGACCACCAGGAGGCGGCTCATGGCGATCGATCATCTGGACGGGCGGCTCATCGTGCTGCTGGCCCGTGAGCCGCGGATCGGTGTGCTCGAAGCCTCCCGGCGGCTGGGCGTGGCGCGCGGGACCGTACAGGCGCGTCTCGACCGGCTTCAGTCCAACGGCGTCATCCGCGGCTTCGGCCCCGACGTCGATCCGGCGGCGCTCGGCTACCCCGTCACAGCGTTCGCCACGCTGGAGATCAAGCAGGGCCAGGGCGCCGACGTACGGGCGCATCTGAACGGCGTACCCGAGGTGCTGGAACTGCACACCACCACCGGCGAGGGCGACATGCTGTGCCGGCTGGTCGCCCGGTCCAACGCGGACCTCCAGCGGGTCATCGACCGGGTCGTCGGCCTGGAGGGCATCGTCCGCGCGTCCACGGCGATCGTCATGGAGAACCCGGTGCCGCTGCGCATCATCCCGCTCGTCGAACAGGCCGCGCGGGACTCCGGCTGAGCCGAGGCTTCCCGGCCGCCTCAGCCTCAGCAGTGAGGGACCTTGTCCCCGCGCTCCAGGGCCTTGAGCGAGCTCACCGCACTCTTCAGCGTGGTGACCGGGATCAGCCGGAGGCCCTTCGGCTTCTCGGCCTCCGCGTCATCGCACTCGGCCTTCGGGACCAGGAAGACCGTCGCCCCGTCGCGGCGGGCGGCCTGCGTCTTCAGGGACACCCCGCCGACCGCGCCGACCGCGCCGTCGGGGTCGATCGTTCCCGTACCGGCGACCGTACGGCCACCGGTCAGGTCGCCGCCCGAGCCGTCGCCCGACAGTTTGTCGATGATGCCGAGGGAGAAGAACAGACCGGCGCTGGGGCCGCCGACATCGGCGAGCTGCAGGGTCACATCGACCGAGTCCGGGGCCTTGCCGAGATAGTTCAGGGCCGCGTCGACGGCGACGTTCTGAGACTTCCTCATGTCCTCGAGGTTGTGCTGCTCGATCTGCTTCTCGGAGCCGCCGGTCGGATAGACGGAGTCATGGGGCATGACCGCCCGGTCCGTCCTGAACCAACTGTCGACCACGTCGGCGACCGTGACGTCGGCGTTCGGTCCGGTCGCCATGATCGTCGTCATCCGCAGCTCGCCCTTCGGGGTACGGCTCGGCGCGTCCTCGATGGTGATGACCGGCTCGCCCTGATCGCTCCCGAGGACGTTCACCGTGGTCCCGGGCTGCGCCAGGACGAACGGCAGCGGCGCGAAAGCGGCCGCACCGAACAGCGCGAGGACGGGCAGCGCGCAGAGGGCCAGGGCGCGGGGGCGCGAAAGACG
>DATCWZ010000513.1:0-5821 GCA_036566065.1 Streptomyces sp.
CGGCCCGGACCTCCCGGTCCATCTCCGACATGCCGCTCACTCGGCCACCTGCTCGCCACGCATCACCAGCCGGGGGACGCCGTGGATCTCCACCCAGTCGGCGAGACCCGCCTTCACCAGCCGCCCCTCGTGGGCGGGTTCCTTCAGCCGCCCACCCACCGCGTTCGTGCACGCCGACCCGGCGGGGGCCTTGCAGACAGGCCACGGGCACGGCACCTTCTTCGCGGCGCGGCGGATCGGGTCGGCGTCCGCGCCGCGCACCTGGTCGTACTCGGCCGATGGGCGGGAGTTCCCGCCACGGGCGATCGCTCTGCGGACACTGCGGCCATCAGCGATCCGGCCGATCGCAGCGGTCAGTTCGGCCCGGTAGGCGGGCGGGTCCTCGGTCAGCTCCGGCCGTGGCCCGGACAGCATCGGCTGTGCGGCCAGTCGGCCGGCCCGCAGCCGCTTGACCTCCGTGAGGATCTCGGCGAGCGAGATGAACGTTTTCACCTTGGCCAGGCCGGTGATGGCTTCCGCGCCGTCGGCCAGCGGGATGTCTTTCAGCCCGGCCATGTACCAGGCGTCGGGGGTGCCGTCCTCCAGTCGCTGCTGCGGCCACAGCATGCCGACCTGGCGGACGAACATGACGGCTTCGGTGGGGGTCATCGGGTGAGTTCTCCTCTCACGGTCGGCGGGTCCGGCGGCCGTCCCGCCTGTTCGGCCATGGCCTTCTCGGCCGCGATGGCCCGCGCCATCGCGGCGTCGATGATCTGGGCGTTTCGGGACGGCGCAGAGGTGCCGCCGCCCGGACGGTCTCGGGCAGGGAACCCCTGGAGCTCCACGCGAAGCGTGTCGGTGGTGACGCTGCGGCCTTCGGCGGCGAGCCGCATCAGGGCGTCCCGGATCTCCGAGTCGGCCCACTTCCCAACTTTGATGGCTTTCAGGACGAGGCCGTTGATTGCGGGCCACTTGCACAGCGGCTCGGCGGCTGCGTAGGCGTCGGTGATCCGTTTCGAGCGTTGGGTCAGTGTGAGGCCGTCGATCTCGTCGAACGGGTCGGGTCCGGGCGTGGCCGCGTCGGGCCGGGCCGGAGGCTCGGCAGCCGAAGGCTGAAAAGATCCACGATCCACGGTCCTAGGTCCTAGATCCAGGGACGGGGACTCGACGGGGACTCGCGAGGACTCGCGAGGGTTCTCGGAAGACTCGCGAATGTCCTGTGGGGTATCGCGAGAATTGTGCGCGCCGGGCCGGGATTCGACCGAATGCTCGGTGTCGTTCGCTGCGGCGGCGGAGGCCGGCGGCGTTTCCCCCCGACCCCTCGGCGGGGTCGGCGGAAGAGTCGGGCACTCCTCGGCCCCATGCCTCCCGCAGTAGTCGCGTTCCGGGTCATCGACACGGTGGTGCGGGCACCTCGGCGCGCGGGACCGGCTCGCCCTGTCGACCTTCTGATGCTCGTCCCATGTGATGAAGTGCAGGTAGCGCTTCCCGTCGCACCCGACGTAGCGGCAGATGGCACCGGCCTTGTCCAACTGGGAAAGCTCGTTGTCCAGGTCCTTGGCCGTGTGCAGTTCGTGCTCTGAGCGGACCGCCCACAGGGCGCCGTTGACCACGGCGGGCTTGTCGGCCAGTCGGCCGCGATCGTCGGCGAGCGTGGACATGCCGTAGAAGGTCCGCTCGGCGGCGAGGGAGACCTCCGCGAGCGTGTCGGACTGGAACGCCTCCGGCTTGAGGGAGCGGATGCGCGCCATCAGGCCCGGCCTTCCGATATGTCGAACGGGTTCCCCGGGGAGGTCCCGGTTGCGTGTCGTGCCACTTGCTGCACTCCAGTTGATCTAGGTGGTTCGAGGGGCCCGGAGCAGGCCCTGTCTTCGGCCGATATGGATCACGTCTCCCCCTCTCAAGCCGGGAACTGGTCCCACGTACGGCCGTCCAGCTCACGCCCAGCCGCTTTCTTGCCGACCCGCTGGACCTGCACCCACCCCTGACTGCGGCCCTCGCCGGCATAGGCTCCGTGCTCGTGCACGGAGCCGTCCGGGGCGACCCACCGCACACGCGGCGACGTCCAGGGGTCCTCCCATGTCTCCGCGTCTCTGCGTCTGATCCACTCCCCGTTTTGCTTGAAGTAGAAGGGGATGCCGGACTGGACGCACTGGTCGCGCAGGGACCGCGCCCAGTCGGGGTGCATGGGCCGGGCGCCGGGCCCGGACTCACCCCCGGCCACACACCAGTCCAGGAACCCGGGCACGGGCTCGGTCGACTCGGACGTCAGACGGCGCGCGACGGCCCGGGCGAGCTGCGCGAAGGCCGCCGTGCTCTCGCTGTTCCCGCCGAGCGTGGCCGCCGTACGCGGGCATGCTATGGGCGGCGCGAGCCAGGCAGGGTCGAGCTTCACCAGGCCGAGCAGCGGCTCGGCGGAGATCCACCGGACGGCGGCCGGAGTGTCGAGCAGGGTCGGGATGCGGATGTCCGCCCACTTCTGGTTCTCCACCGACACGCCTAGGTGGACGTTCGGGAGCGGCCATGTGAGCGGCGTGGGGGCGTCGACCAGCGTGAGGTCGTCCGCCATCGCCCGCAGGTGCTCCTCGATCCGAGGGAGAAGGGAGTGCATCCGGCCGTGCCGCTTCGTGAGGATTTGGAACGTGTGCCGGGGCGACCACCACATCCGTGCGAAGACCTGCACGATGTACTCGTCGGGCACGGCGTCGTGGAACAGGTCGCTCATGGAGTTGACGAAGATCCGGCGCGGGCGCTTCCAGCGGAGCGGCTGGTCGAGTCGCTCGGGCCGCAGCGTCACCCCGAACCCGTTCGGGAACGCCTTGCTGCCAGCGAACCGTCGCGCGATCCCCTCGGCGTAGCAGTTATCGCAGCCGGGAGAGACCTTCTCGCAGCCAGTGACAGGTGACCATGTCGATTCGGTCCATTCGATTCTGGAGTTTGCGACAGCCATTGGGGTCCCTCCTAGAGATCTCTGCGGCGCACTTCCGATGATATGCCTCAGCCACATGTGGCATATGCCTACATGTCCAGTTGCGATCATGCCATCATGGTGGTAGGCCAACTCGTGAGACCATGAAGGAGTGTCGGACCCGATGGGCGACGTGATAGCCGCACGCAAGGCGTACGAGCAGGCGCAAGACGACGCCCGTGAACTCGTCAGGCGCGCCCGCCTCGACCTCGGCCGCGCCATCCGCGAGGCGCGCCGACAAGACATCTCGCAACTCGCGATCGTCGAACAGCTCGGCCTGACCCGCGAGCAGGTGCGCCGGTTCCAGCGCGAGTATGAGGAGTCCGCCGGTTCTTTTGCCGGCGATTCCGAGTCCTGACCGGTTCACCGGCGTCTCCCTCTCCTGTGCAGGGGGTTGGCGTAGTGCCACATGCCGCAGTGCGGGCACCTGTAGGCGACCATGCGCAGCCCCGGATGTGCCCGCCGTGCGGCGAGACGCGCTTCACGCCTGTCCAGGTATGTGCGCTTCCCCGACACCGGGCAGCGGCCGGTGTGCTTGCCCGCAGCCTCGTTAGTGGTCAACGCGTCCCCCCGCCCTCGCGGTCATGGGCCGATGATGCAGTGCCGGAGGAACATCCCGCGGGGGCCGCGGCCTGCCTGTGGATAACCAGCAGAAGCCCGGGCCCGATCTCGGCCTCGCCCTCGGCCAGCAGCAGCCGTGCCGTCACCGACGCCTTGCCGGGTGTCATCCCGGCGTCCACGAGCCGCACCATCAGCGAGGCGACGGCGATCTGTTGTCTGGTCCACCGGCGTCTGTGCCCTGTCCCGTCCGACGGTGCGTCGATCCATCCCTGGTCGTGCCAGTGGGCGGCACGGCGAAACGACAGGCCGGGGACAGGGCCGGTCACCGGCGTTCCGTCCCGTTCAGGACCGTCCGGATCTGTTCAGGACCGTTCGGACCGGCCTCCACCCCGTCCGGAAACGTCCGGTCCTGTCCGGGACCGTCCGGAACCGTCCGGCCGGATCCGATGCCGGCCCGTGTGAGGAGGATCGACGCGGCCAGCCGCAGACCCTCACGTACACCCTGGGCGCGCTGCGAGTCGTCGCCGAACTCGCGGGCCGCAAGGATGGCCGCGGCGTCCTCTACGGCGATCTGACGGCGCTCCCACGTGGCCGTGTGGTAGTCGGCTACAGCACGGCCGACCAGCTCGCCGAGGCCGCAGGACACGGTGGTCTCAGGAGCCGCCACCGGCCGGTCGGCAAGGCGCACGGGGATGGGTGGGCGCACGTCGTCAGCGGGCATTGGCGCTCACCGCCCGCCGCTTGAACTCGACGAACACGCCCCGGTGCCCGGTGACCGACTCGACCCACCGGACCGCCTCCTTCTGGTGCTCCGGGTTGGCGCACACGTACGTAGACGCCATCGCCATGCTCGTACCGACAGCCGATGCCACATCCTCGGGCCAGGACACCCTGCCGGCCGTCGGGCAGTAGACGGTGCACGGCGTCTCACCCTCCGGTGGGCGTAGCGATCCGGGACAGGATCCGTGCAGGGACACCATGCCGTCCTGCCGGACATACACACGCTTGCCGCAGACACGGCACGGCTGACGCTCAGACATTAGGAAGCCTCCAGATCTTCGTCGTCGTCATTGGGGGGTGTTAGCTGTTGGGTTGGGGTGGCCGCTGCGGCGGCGGCTCGGGCTTCGGCAGCCCGGCGTTGACGGCGGCGCCGCTCCTTGGCCCGCTCCTCCTCGTTCGTGCCGCCCCACACGCCTTGCTCGCCACGCTCGATAGCCCATTCCAGGCAGGCGGCACGGACTGGGCAGTTCCAGCACACGGCCTTGGCGTGGAGTTCCCGCCGCTCGCTCCACGATCCACGCTCCCCCTCCTGGCCGTAGAACAGGACCAGGTGCAGCCCGCGGCATGCCGCGTCCCCCATCCACGCGAACGACGCGATCAACGGTCGGCCCTCCTGACGCCCTGCGGGCTGGCGGCGGGGTCGTCGATGTCGTCGTCCCACGCCAGCGGCGGCGCCCAGCCCAGGCGGGCCGCACGCCCGCGGGTCCTTGTCACAGACACCCGCTCGTACCGCGTCTCACGCGGCGGCAGCCGATCCCACATCGCCCGGTAGGCGTCCCGCACGGCCCGCGCAGTCCCCGCGTGGACCCGGTTCCGGCGCAGCACCCGGCCCAACGCGCCCGCGTTAAGCCCCGCTTCGGCGGCGATCTGGACAACCGTCCAGCCGAGCGTCATCAGCGCCTGGACACGGCGGCGGGTGCCCGTCGCGTCGATCAGCGCCCCGCCGTCGACCACATCGATCGGTGCCTGCGGGACGACCGCCGTCAGCCGGCGCGCGAATCGGGTCCGTAGCCGGGCCGGCGGGTCACTCAGCAGCTTGATCAGGTAGTTACGGTCGGTGCCCGCGAGTCTGGCGATCGTCGCCAGCGGCATGCCGGCCTCGCGCAGTGTCTCGATGTGGGCGTGCACGGGCGCGAAGTCGGCGAAGGGCTGCCATTCGTCTCGTTCCATGGCCAGCTCGCGACGTTTCAAGTACCGGAACCTGGCTGTCGCAGCCACTTACGCCACCCCCTGGAACAGGGTGGGCTGCACGGTGCCTGTCGCCGTCGTGGCGGGCTTCGCGCCGCTGTGACACGGGCAGCTGCACCGCCACCGGCACACCCGGTCGGCCAGCCACACCGCGGCCTCGCGGCTGATCTGCTGGCCGGTCGCCGACCGGCAGGGGTGGGCGTACGGCACGGGGAAAGTGAGCACCTGGGCGCGCTTGTTGGCGATGTAGGTCTCCGGGAACGGCAGGTCGTCAGCCGCCTGGCAGCGGCGGCAATCGCCCTGCACGCACCACGTGGACGGGCCGTACTGGCAGGCGCATTCGGG
>DATCWZ010000869.1:0-5323 GCA_036566065.1 Streptomyces sp.
CCGGACGCAGGTCGATCCGGCTGCGTTTGACGGCCTGCAGGAGCGCCTGCCGGAGCACACGGTGCGCGGCAAGCCGTCCCAGCGGGCCGGTCAGCCCGTCGTACGGGTCTGGACCCGCCCAGTCACGGGCGTCGGCCCATCGGAAGAGCCGGTCCGCCAGAGCGAGCACGTCCGCGGCCTCGCGGGGCGGGTCGAGGCGGTCTCCTGCGGCGTGGTGGTCAGGTCCGAAGCGGTCCCGGGGTGAGTGGTCGGTGGGGGTTCCGGGCGGCATGGGCCCTCCAGGAGGATCGCCGGTGCTGTCGAACGGGGAAGCGGGGCCGGCAGCTGATCAGTAGGCACCCCTGCCTGCCACGACGGCCCCCACCGTCCGGCACAGCACCCCGAGGTCCACCAACGGGGACCAGTTGTCCACGTACCTGAGGTCCAGGGCGACCGCCTCGTCCCAGGAGAGGTCGGAGCGGCCGCTGACCTGCCACAGGCCGGTGAGCCCCGGCTTGACGGCCAGCCTGCGCTGCTCCACCTCGTCGTAACCGGCGACCTCCTCGGGCAGCGGCGGTCGCGGACCGACCAGGGACATGTGTCCCTGCATCACGTTGAACAGCTGGGGCAGTTCGTCCAGGGAGCTGCGGCGCAGCACCCGGCCGAGGCGGGTGATCCGCGGATCGCGGCGGATCTTGAACATCCGGCCGGCCTGTTCGTTAATCCCGGTCAGCTGGGGCCTCAGCCGCTCCGCGTCGGCCACCATGGTGCGGAACTTGGACATGGTGAACGGTTTTCCGCCGCGGCCGATGCGCGTCTGCCGGTGCACGACGGGGCCCGGGGAGTCCAGCTGTACGGCGAGGGCCACCGCCACGAACACCGGGGCGAGCAGCACGATCAGCAGCGCCGCGCCCAGCCGGTCCGTCACCGACTTGAGCAGCGTCGCAAGCCCCCGCCTCAGGGGCGGGGCCACGTTCAGCATCGTGAGCCCGGCGACGGTGAGGACGCCCACCCGGCGCCCGGCTACCTCGGCCAGGCCCGGTACGACGACGAGTGGGCGCTCCTCGCCGTGCAGGGCCCACGACAGCCGCCGCAGGCGCGTTCCGGTCATGTGCGGTCCCGGCACAACGAGGACCACGTCCGCGTCGAGCCGCAGGGCCGCCTCCAGCACCGGGGCGGAGTCAGCCGACGGGCTCGGCGGTGCCTGCCTGTCGAGACGGACGGCGACTGGGGCCAGTGCGTGCGGGGCGTCGTTGCCGATCGGGCACACCCCCACGACGACGAACTCGTGGTCGGTCCGGTTCGCGAGGTGGTTTGCCAGACCGTCGACGGCGTTCGCCTCCCCGATCACCAGGGCCCGGCGGACGGCCCGGCCGGTGCGGCGTCGAGTGACCAGATGGCGGTGGATCAGAGTCTGCACGACGGCGCTCGTCGGGGCGCAGGGCACCAGGGCCGCCAGTGCGAGGAGGAAGGGGGACTCCTCGCCCGTCGCCGCCCGCACCACCGCGAGCAGTCCGACCAGCACCAGCCAGTCCCGCAGCGCGAGGTCGGCGTTATCGCGGTCACCGAGACGGCGCTCACAGTAGCGGTCCCGTGCGCCGCGCACGAGCAGCCATGCTGCGGCCGCCACCGCCGCGTAGGCCACGGCATGCGTGCTGCCGACCAGTGCGAAGGTCAGATATATGGGCACGGCGGCGCCGACCGCGTCGCCGATGACGGTGGCCGGCGCGTACCAGACGGGCCTGCCGGTGCGGCGCCCGGCCGGCGGCTGTTCCCGGATGACTTGTGGCTGCGCAGGTCTTGCCACTGGCACGTGGGGCACTGTCTCCCCGAACAGCCGCATTTACCCTCCAAGCGCATCAAACGGGACTATGTGAGTGTGTACGACTGTCCACTGAGCGCCGGGGCGCGACGCCGGGGCGCGGGCAACTCTCACCCGATGAGCAGAGCTTTATGCCCTACCCGTATGCAGACGCGGGGCCGGGAGGCGAGGGGTCCCCGGGAGGGTGCTTCTGCGGGAGGGCGCTGGAGGGCGGTGCGGTCCGCCGGGTCCCGGCGGACCGGCAAGGGGGCGGGGCCGCGCTAGACCCCGCCCCCTCGGCGACGTACGAACCCCCTCTACTTCACGGGCTCCGGCTGGAAGGGCCATGACCCGCAGGCGCTCGACCCCGTGCGCGGCGGTCAGCCGCCCGCTCGTGGCCCGGTTTCCGGGCCCGGTCTCCGACGCGTTCCCGGCCGCGCACGACGCGAGCAGCACATCCGCGGGTAGGCCGCCCCCGCGCGGAGCACGCGCTCAGGCGCGGCAGGTATGGCCCGGCTTCACCATGGCCCGCAGCGGTGTTACCAGGGACTGCTGCAGGAGGGTGGGGGCCCGGCCCGCGTGCGGCTCCAGCAGGTGCAGCACCAGTGTGCGGCTGGAGCGGGCGGGCAGCTCCAGATCCAGCGTGTACACGGGGTGGCCGCGTTCGACGCCGGACGCGAGCTGTACCGGGCGGCCGTCCAGGGCAGCGCCGGTGAGGCCGGCGCCGACGCCTGCGTAGTACGACACCAGGAGCCGGTTGTCACCCGGTCGGGTGCGGTAGGGCGGGGAGTCCCCCCGCAGCGTGACATAACCGGGCAGGCCGGAGGCCGGGGCCTTGTTGGTCAGGGTCACGGTCACGGTGACCGGGCGGTCGCGGTCGGAGCAGCCATCCGCTTCCCAGATGAGGCTCCGGTCGAGGTAGTAGTCCAGCTTGGAACCGGCCGCGTTGTTCACCACCAGTCCCGCGAAGGGGCCAGGGGTGTCCGGAAGCGTGCCCGCGTAGGGCCGCGACTCGATCAGCCGCTGCTCCGTCGCATGAGCGCTCCACACCTTCAGTCGTCCATCCCGCTGAGCGTCGTTCATCGCGACGAGCAGGCCAGGCAACAGGCGCGTGTCGTCGACCGCGGCCATCAGCCGCGCGGCGGCGGCGCGGGCCGCGTCGACGAAGAACGCCTTGCGGCGGACGACGTCGTCGTACATCGCGTAGCTGGCCCGCTCGGTGAGGTCTACGACGTTGTCGGCGGTGAGCTCGGTGCCTTCGGCCATTCGGGCTGGACCGGTGACCCGCAGGAAACGGCTCAGCGTGGCCGGATCGACGGCGATCGCGCCGTCCACACGCTCGCCGGTGTGCTCGTGCCAGGCCGCGGCCCAGATGCGGGCCGCGTAGGGGAAGTGCGGGCTCATGTTGGAGTTGGCCCACACATGGGTGGGATCGCTGCCCTCGTAGCGGGCCGCGAAGTCGGCTCCCAGGTCGACGTCTGCCTTCGTCGTGGCCATTTCGGTGTTGTTGGCGAACCGTTCGAAGGACAGATGACCCCGGTTCGCCCGCAGTACGGCGAAGGCCCCCGCAACGCCCCCGGTGCCGCGCGCCTCGGCGATGTTCTGGAACGCGAGGAAATAACGCCGTTCCCCTTGCACGCCGAGCATGGGCGGCAGGACGCGGGCCGCCACGGAGGCGTCGGTCATCAACGGGGCGAGGCGGTCGATCTGCTGCGCAAGCCCGGCACGGGCCCGGTTGGCCGCCGGCAGCCAGGTGGACCGGGGCAGCCCGTGCACGTCGGCCCGCACCTCGGTCGCGGCGCGTGCGGCCTGTACGAGTTGCGGCGCGTGCTTCTTCAACGCCGCCAGGGCCTCGGACATCCCGTCGCCGTCACTGTCCGGCCCGGGCTGTGGCAGGGCCTGCGCCAGCGGGGCCAGCACGTCTGCGGTCAGCCGGTCGGCCGCGTACGCGGCGCCGCGCACGGTCATGACCGGGTCGCCGAGGAAGGGCAGCAGGGCGGCGGAGTGCCAGGCCGGGCCGGTGGTGAGGCTATGCGCCCGCGCGGCGTGGGCGGCCGCGGAACGCACCGCTCGTTCCCGTTTTCGAGCGGTGCCGGATGCCGGGCCGGAGGCGGAGCCGGGCGCCGACGCCACCGATTGCCGCAGCATGTCGAGGTCCTGCTGGGCCGCAATCAGCTCCGAGCGGGCGAGCAGTCCGGTGACACCGATCCAGACGGCGCCGGCCAGCGGGAGCACCGCGACGGCCAGTAGGGCGTTCCTGAAGGTGCGACGGCGACGCGGTGTCCGGTCACGGGAGCGGCCGGGCCCGGACATGCGGACGGCATCCCGGCCGGAGCCGGGACGCCGTGGTACCGCCATACGGTGGTCTCGCTCCGTCATGAACGGCGGCGACGACGCACGGTCAGCATCGTGCCACCGCCCGCCGCGATCAGCCCCGCCGCGATTTCGGACGACGCGAGGGCCCTCTCACTGCCCGTATTCGCGAGGTTCCCTCGGTGATCGTCGTGCCCCGGTGTGCCGTGGGATCCGTTGTGGCCCGGCTTGCCGTGTGCGGGCAGCACCTTGATGCGGGTGGAGAGGCAGCGGCCGGAGCCGCGTGCGGTGACCTTGAAGGTGTGCCAGCCGGGGCGGACCCTCCTCGGGATGGTCACGGTCCCCTCCGCCGTTCCGTCGTCGTCGGCCTGGAACCGACCCAGGACGATCGGGTGCGATTCCAGCAACGCCGTGACGCGTTGCCGGGCGGCGAACCCCGTCGCGGTGAAGCTCACCGTGCCTCCGGCCCTCACCGTGGTGGCGCTGAGTGTCAACTCCCCCGGCTGAGGCGGGTACGGCGCCATCGGATGGTGCGTCGTCGGGTACGTCGGTGGGTCTTGCGCGTGGGCGATCTGCGCCCCGACGAGCGGTCCGGCGACAAGTGCAGCAGCCGATGCTGCTGATGCCAGAGCGACACGCCATCTGGGTGATGTCGTCATCCTTTTCACTCTCCTCGACTTCAGTCCCGGCCAGGCTGCGCATCGGCCGTCATCAAGATCTGAACACTAGGATCTATATATGTGGAACATATGAGACACATCAACCCCGCTGGCGTGGTGCCGCCCAGAAGGCACCGGATGGTGTAACGCTCGCTCCCCAATGGCCCACGCGGCCGACGGGATGGCCGGACGGTGTGCATCGCCAGGGTCGTATGGCGAGGCCACGTGGGGTGGCTCCCCCGAATGAACCGCGTGAGTCCCTATCTTCGGTAGCGCATAGGGAACGGAACATCTCATTTCGGATGGTTCCCTCGGTTCTATGAGGGGTGCAACTTGGATCTCCACGGATTCCTGAAGGCTCTTGCCAGACGCTGGCCGACTGTAGTGGTCTGTCTGGTTCTCGGGGTCGGGGCGGCGCTCACCGCGACGAAATTGAGCACCCCCGTCTACGAGGCCAGAACCCAGCTCTTCGTCGCCACTCCCACCGGTGATGACACCGCCCAGCTGAACCAGGGGCAGACCTTCTCGCAGGCGCGCGTGCAGTCGTACGCCGCGATCGTGACCACCCGTC
>DATCWZ010000344.1:0-4769 GCA_036566065.1 Streptomyces sp.
GCCCGGCCCCGGACCTACCGGTCTCCGCGTCCGAGGCGCGCGGGACGAACGCCAAGGGCGGCACCGGCCGCGGACCCGTCGGCCCCATCCCCGCCTACCCCGCCGCCGAGCGAGCCGTACGCGCGCTCGCCGAGGCCGTGAAGTACGCCCAGTGGCGGCGCCAGTCGGCCATGCCCGGCAAGGTGCCCGAGTTCCTGGACGAGACCATCGACGAGTCCGGGGCCGCCGGGCTGATCGACACCCTGCTCGGCCCCGACCCCGACCCGCGCGGCAGGCCGCTCACCCCCGACGAGGCCGGTGAACTGCTCGGCCGCTATGGCATCACCGTACGGCCCGCGCTCCCCGCTCCCGACCCGGAGGCCGCCGTCGCGGCCGCCGCACGGCTCGGATACCCGGTGGCCCTCAAGACGACCGCCCCCCATCTGCGTCACCGCGCGGACCTGGGAGGCGTCCGGCTCGACCTCGCGGGCGAGAGCGCCCTGCGCCGCGCGTACGAAGAACTCACCGATCTCCTCGGCGAGCCCGCCGAACTCCGCCCCGTCGTCCAGGCCATGGTCCCGCGCGGCGTGGACACCGTCGTGCGGGCGTCGATCGACGCGGCGGCCGGAGCCGTCCTGTCCTTCGGCCTGGCGGGCGCGCCGTCCGAACTGCTCGGCGACACCGCCCACCGTCTGGTACCCGTCACCGACCGGGAAGCGGCCGAGCTGGTCAGGTCCATCAGAGCCGCCCCGGTGCTGTTCGGCTGGCGCGGCTCCGCACCCGTCGACACCGCGGCGCTCGAGGAGCTGCTGCTACGGGTGTCGCGCCTGGTGGACGATCACCCCGAGGTTGTCTCTGTCGCACTCGAATCCGTCGTGGTCGCCCCCCACGGACTGAGCGTCCTCGGGGCCGGTGTGCGGCTCGCCCCGCCGCCCGCCCGGAGCGACATCGGCCCCCGCCGTCTGCCCAGTTACTGACCGGTTTCCGGGAGGTCGCACAGCCGTACCCGGCAGCCATCGGCCCCCCGTAGGATGGTGCGCATGGCAAAGACCGGTACGACGACCCAGGGGCTGCGCACGGCGATCGAGCGCAGCGGCTACTACCCGGCCCTCGTGGCCGAGGCGGTGGAGGCCGCCGTGGGCGGGGAGCCGGTCGCGTCGTACCTGGTGCATCAGGAGACCACGTTCGATTCCAACGAGGTGCGCCGCCATGTCACCGTCCTCGTCCTGACGGGCCACCGCTTCATCGTCAGCCATACCGACGAACAGGCAGCGGACGCCAGTTCCCCGACGCCGTACGCCACCACGTCCACCGAGTCGGTCACCCTCGACCGGATCTCGTCCATCGTGGTCAGCCGCGTGGTGGCCAATCCCGAGAAGTACGTACCGGGGAGCCTGCCCCGCGAGGTCGTCCTCACCATCGGCTGGGGCGCGGTCTCCCGGATCGATCTGGAGCCCGCCGCCTGCGGCGACCCCAACTGCGAGGCCGACCACGGATATACCGGCAGTTCCACGGCCGATGACCTGAGCCTGCGCGTCAGCGAGACGGGTGACGGCCCCGACACCGTGCGCCAGACCCTCGCCTTCGCCCAGTCGCTCTCCGAGGCGACGGCCGTTACCGCGGCGGCCGGCCGCTGATGGCCCAGCCCGCCTGGCAGGACCCCGTCCCGCTGTCCGTCGGCACCGCTCCCGTACCCGAGTACGGCAGCGGGTCGCTCGCCGACCTGCTGCCGACGCTTGTCGCGGGACAGGGCGTCCCCGGCTTCGAGCCCGTGATACCCGAACTCACCCCCGCCGACCGGAACTGTGTCTTCCTGATCGACGGACTCGGCTGGGAGCAGGTGAAGGCCCACCCGGACGAGGCGCCGTTCCTGCGCTCTCTGCTGCCGACCTCGCGGGGTGGCACGGGCCGCCCGATAACGGCGGGCTTCCCCTCCACCACGGCGACCTCGCTCGCCTCGGTCGGTACGGGGCTGCCGCCCGGCGAACACGGGCTCCCCGGCTACACCGTGCGTGACCCCGGATCCGGGGCGCTGATGAACCAGCTCCGCTGGAAGCCCTGGACGGCGCCCGAGGTCTGGCAGCCGTACCCCACCGTCTTCCAGCTCGCCGACGCGGCGGGTGTGCGCACCGCGCAGGTGTCCGCCCCGGGCTTCGAGAAGACGCCGCTCACCAGGATCGCGCTGAGCGGCGGCTCGTTCATCGGCCGGCTCTCCGGCGAGGACCGGATGGACCTCGCCGCCGAACGCCTCGCCGCCGGCGACCGGTCGCTCGTCTACACGTACTACAGCGAGGTCGACGGCAAGGGCCACCGCTACGGGACGGACTCCGACGCCTGGCGGGGGCAGTTGATGTACGTCGACGGCCTCGCCCGGCGGCTGGCGGAACAGTTGCCGCCCCGGTCGGCGCTGTACATCACCGCGGATCACGGCATGATCGACATCCCGTTCGACGAGGAGTCCCGGATCGACTTCGACGAGGACTGGGAGCTGCGCGCCGGTGTCGCCCTGCTCGGCGGCGAGGGCCGGGCCCGCCATGTGTACGCGGTCCCCGGGGCGCAGGCCGACGTGCTGGCCGTCTGGCGCGAGGTGCTCGGCGAGCGGTTCTGGGTGGCGAGCCGGGACGAGGCGATCGCGGCAGGCTGGTTCGGTCCCCGGATCGACGAGCGGGTGTACGGCAGGATCGGCGACGTGGTGGCGGCGGCCCACGACGATGTGGTGATCACCGCATCGGTCAACGAACCGCACGAGTCGGCGATGGCCGGCATGCACGGCTCGCTGACCCCCGTGGAACAGCTCGTTCCGCTTCTCGAAGTGCGCTCGTAATCCTCTGCCCGACCGAAAGGCGTTCAACTTCCCATGCCCGAGCTCGCTTTCTTCGCTGGAACGATGAACTGCGGGAAGAGCACGCTGGCACTGCAGATCGCGCACAACCGGGCGGCGCGCGGCCTGCGGGGTGTGATCTTCACACGGGACGACCGGGCGGGGGAGGGCAAGCTGTCCTCGCGCCTCGGCCTGGTGACCGACGCGGTCGAGGCGTCCGGCGGCATGAATCTCTATCAGCACGTCGTCGGTCTGGTCACCCGAGGCGGCCGGATCGACTATGTGATCATCGATGAGGCCCAGTTCCTTGCGCCGGAGCAGATCGACCAGCTCGCGCGCATCGTGGACGACCTCGAACTCGACGTGTTCGCCTTCGGTATCACCACCGACTTCCGCACCAAGCTCTTCCCCGGCTCGCAGCGGCTGATCGAACTGGCCGACCGTGTCGAGGCGCTCCAGGTCGAGGCGCTGTGCTGGTGCGGCGCGCGGGCCACGCACAACGCCCGTACGGTGGGCGGCGAGATGGTGGTGGAGGGCGCGCAGGTGGTGGTGGGGGACGTCAACCAGCAGACGGGCGAGGTCGGTTACGAGGTGCTGTGCAGGCGCCACCACCAGCGCAGGATGACCAGCGCGGGCGCCCGCGCGGCAGCGCTCTCCCCAGACGTACTCCCCGTCAACGGCGCCTGACCACCCCGCACCCCACCCCGAAGCATCCAACCGCCGCTCAGTGGTCGTGTGATCGTACGATCGTGAAGATGGCGCCCTCCGGGTCTGCCACCATGGCCTCCCTGCCGCTCGCCCCCTCACGAGGCGGCTGGAGGACGCGGCCGCCCAGCTCCACCACCCGGGCCGCGGCCTCGTCCGTGTCGGCGACCTCGAAGTACGTCATCCAGTGCGGCCCGCGGTCGCGGGGCAGCGCGTGGCCCACTCCGTGCAGCGCGGCCACCGGGCGTCCCTCCAGCCGCAAGGTCTGGTAGTCGAAGTCGGCCGAGACCGCCGCCTCCGCCTCGAACCCGAACACCGCCTGGTAGAACTTGCCGACCGACGAGGTCTCGCGGGTCACCAACTCGTTCCACACCGGCGTCCCCGGCGCGCCCTCCAGCGCCGTGCCCAGATGCTCGGCCGCCTGCCACAGCCCGAAGACCGCGCCGCCCGGGTCGGAGGCGATGGCCAGTCGGCCCGCCGAATCCGCGTCGAGCGGGCCGACCGCGACCGTGCCCCCGCAGGAGCGGATCGCCTCAGCGCTGGCATCTGCGTCCTCTGTCGCCAGATAGGTCGTCCAGGCGATCGGCAGATGCCGGTCGGGCGGCAGTTGCCCGATGCCCGCGACCTCCTTCCCGTCCAGCAGCGCGCGGACGTACGGCCCCAGTTGTTCGGGGCCCGGCCGGAACTCCCAGCCGAACAGGCCGCTGTAGAACTCCTGGGTCGCGGCCAGGCCGTGCACGATCAGACTTACCCAGCAAGGTGTTCCGGGCGCGCGTCGGGCAGCAGCCTCGGTCATTGTTGTCTCTCTCCTCGGGCCAGTTCGTGGTGATAGGACGCGGTACGGATACGGGTGTGTACGCTCCGTGCAGATGCTTGCACCACCACCGTCGGGAGACATCCCGGCCGCGCCGCGTTTTACGGGTTCTGGGCACGGACGGGACAGAATTGACATATTTGTCGGCGTCCTCCGCCCCCACCCCGCCGCGGGCGGTGTCACGGACCGTACGGGCCCTGCGCGAGGATGGCAGGCATGAAGCCCATCATCACCGCATCCGACATCGCGACCGCGTCGGCGGGGCCACGCCCGCCCGTACTCCTGGACGTCCGCTATCGACTCGGCGGTCCGCACGGCCGGCCCGACTACGAGGCCGGGCACATTCACGGTGCGGTCTTCGTCGATCTCGACGCGGAACTCGCCCGTCCGGCGGGCGACGGGGGCCGTCACCCGCTGCCGGATCCAGAGGCATTCGGGGCGGTCATGCGC
>DATCWZ010000490.1:0-2950 GCA_036566065.1 Streptomyces sp.
CTGCTGCGGCTCACCGTGCTGCCCGCCCCCGACGGCGACCCCGTCGTCGCCGCCGCCGACCTCGCCCTGTCCCTGGGCGCGGACTCCCTCGCCGTCGAGGAACACGACCTGACCGTCTCCCGGCACCGGGCCATGAACTCGGTCGCGCCCCGGCTCTGCCTGGACGACCTCGGCTCCACCGTGGAACAGCTCCGGATCGTCAAGGACGAGGAGGAGATCGCCTGCCTGCGGATCGCCGCCGAGATCAGCGACCGGGCCCTGGGTGAACTCCTCGAATCCATTCTCGTGGGCCGGACCGAACGGCACCTCGCCCTGGAGCTCGAACGCCGCCTCGTGGACCACGGGGCGGACGGCCCCGCCTTCGCGACCTCCGTCGGAACCGGCCCGAATGCCGGCCAGGGGCGTCACAGGCCCTCGGACCGGAGGGTGGAGGAAGGCGATTTCCTTTCCGTCTGCCTCGGCGCGAACTACCGCGGCTACCGGTGCGAAATCGGCCGTACGTTCGTCATCGGCACCGCCCCCGCCGACTGGCAGATCGAGCTCTACGACCTCGTTTTCGCCGCTCAGCGGGCCGGCCGGGAGGCTCTGACGCCCGGCGCCGTGTACCGCGACGTCGACCACGCGGCCCGCCGTCCCCTGGACGCGGCGGGCTGCACGGAGGGCCTCATGGCGGCCACCGGGCACGGTGTCGGACTCGAAATCGACGAGGACCCGCAGTTGGCACCCACAGCCATGGGTAAACTGGACGCTTGTGTGCCGGTCACTGTCGGACCCGGGGTCCACCTCCCGGGCCGGGGCGGTGTCCGGATCGCTGACACGCTCGTCGTGCGCCCCGGGGCGGACGGCGGACCCGAGCTACTCACCATTACGACCAAGGAGCTGCTCGCGCTCTAGCGCGCGTCCTCGGCCGTCCACCAGCTTCAGTCCAGGAGATTCCGCAACCGTGGCTTCCACGAACGACCTCAAGAACGGCCTGGTGCTCAAGCTCGACGGGGGCCAGCTGTGGTCCGTCGTCGAGTTCCAGCACGTCAAGCCCGGCAAGGGCCCGGCTTTTGTGCGCACCAAGCTCAAGAACGTGCTCTCCGGCAAGGTCGTCGACAAGACGTTCAACGCCGGCGTGAAGGTCGAAACGGCCACCATTGACCGCCGCGACATGCAGTTCTCGTACATGGACGGCGAGTACTTCGTCTTCATGGACATGGACACCTACGACCAGTTGATGGTCGACCGCAAGGCCGTCGGCAACGCCGCCAACTTCCTCGTCGAGGGCTTCACGGCCTCCGTCGCCCAGCACGAGGGCGAGGTGCTCTACGTCGAGCTGCCCGCCGCGGTCGAGCTGACCGTCCAGCACACCGACCCCGGTGTGCAGGGCGACCGCTCCACCGGTGGCAGCAAGCCCGCCACCCTGGAGACCGGCTACGAGATCGGTGTCCCGCTCTTCATCACCACCGGTGAGAAGATCAAGGTCGACACCCGTACGGGCGACTACCTCGGCCGGGTGAACAGCTAACCGTGGCCGCCCGGAACAAGGCCCGCAAGCGCGCCTTCCAGATCCTCTTCGAGGCCGACCAGCGCGGCGTGTCCGTGCAGACGGTCCTCGCGGACTGGGTGCGGCTCTCGCGGACCGACGACCGTCAGCCGCCGGTCGGCGAATTCACGATGGAGCTCGTCGAGGGGTACGCGCAGTACGCGGCCCGGATCGACGAGCTCATCACCACCTACTCGGTGGACTGGGAGATCGACCGCATGCCGGTCGTCGACCGGAGCATCCTGCGGCTGGGGGCGTACGAGCTGATCTGGGTGGACGCCACCCCGGACGCGGTGGCGATCGACGAGGCGGTCCAGCTCGCGAAGGAGTTCTCCACCGATGGCTCGCCGTCCTTCGTGAACGGGCTGCTGGCCCGGTTCAAGGACCTGAAGCCGAAGCTTCGCCGCGAGTAGCCCCGGCGGGGCGGTGGCCGGCCAGGGGCCCGCGGTGCGCCGCGGGCCCTTTTGCTGCCCCCGCTCCGGGGCGGGGGATTTTGGGCCCCGGGCCCGTGGGTGTGCCCTTTTCCGGGGCGGAGGGTTCCGTCCTCAAACGCCGGACGGGCTCGATTTTGGTCTCCCGGGCACGATGGGTACCCAGGTCCGGGGCGGGCTGGATTTTGGCGTCCAGGTCGTGATTGCGCGTCCTCGGGCCCGGGGGTGCTCCGGAGTGTCTCCTCGGGCGACGAACGTGCGGGGTACGAGTTGGGGGACCCCGTACGTTGTTCGTCACCCTGCGGGGACCCTCCTGCGCGCCCCCGGACCGGGGCGCCGCGGCAGCGGGCATGTGCCGCCGGGCCGCGGACGCGTACGAGACATGGGTGGGGCCTCGCAGGAGGGTCCGGGGGCCAATTCCAGCCCGTCCGGCGTTTGAGGACGGAACCCCGCGCCCGGGACCAGGGGGCACCAAACTCGTGCTGGCCAGCAAATTCAGCCCGCCCCGGACCAGGGGCACACAACGGCCCTGGGGGCCAAAACCTCCGTCCCAGACCGGGGCAACGCCACGGCCCGGAGGGCCCAAATTCAGCCCGGACCGGGGCAAGAGTCATGGGCCCGCATGACCGCGCCCGCCCGCCCCGCGTCCCGCGCGGAGATCGCCGCGACCAGCAACCGGTGCTCCGTCCACGGCCGCATGCCCCCCTGCCGGGTGGCCGGCGCGTAGTACCAGCGGACCCGGCGCTCCACCTGCGCCGCCAGTTCCGCGAGGACCGCGTTGCCGCCCAGCTCCATCACCTTGGCGTGGAAGTCCGCGCCGGTGGCGACCACGAGGTCGGTGTCGTCGGCGACGACGGCCTGCTCGCCCCGCGAGCAGAGCTGTTCGAGCGCGGCGATACCGGCCGGGCCCGCATGGACCGCGGCGAGCCCCGCGGCCTCGGCCGCCAGCAGCGTACGTACCGACAGGAGCTGGTCCGCCTCCGTCTCGCTG
>DATCWZ010000531.1:0-2027 GCA_036566065.1 Streptomyces sp.
CCGGCCGCCGCTGGACGGCTGGCCGCCGACGCCCTCAAGGCGGGCACCGTGCGTGACATCGACCTGGGCCGGGCCGGCGGACGGTGGTTCGGGTCCGTCCTCGCCTCCGGGTTCGATTCCCGCGTCAACGACCGCGGCAACCGGATGCGCTGGGGCGGGCGGTTCAAGTACGACCTGGCGATCATCGCCGAGCTGGCCGCCTTCAGGCCGATCCCGTACCGCATACGTCTCGACGGCGGGCCGGTGCGGGAGATCGAGGCAACACTCATCGCCGTCGGCAACGGGTCCACGTACGGCGGCGGCATGCGGATCTGTGCCGGAGCCGTCATGGACGACGGGCTCTTCGACGTGACCGTGGTGGGGGACTGCGGCCGCGCCACGCTCCTCACCGTGTTCCCGAAGGTCTACAAGGGCACCCATCTCGGCCATCCGAAGGTCACCGTGTACCGGGCCTCCTCGGTCGAGCTGGCCGCGGCCGGGGTCACCGCCTACGCGGACGGCGAGCCGGTGGGCGCGCTGCCCCTGACGGCCACCTGCGTACCGGGCGCCGTCCGGGTTCTTGCACAGTGAAAATAAAGATCGGGCTGACTGTCATACCTGGCGGGTAGGCTCGTAATCAACATGACAGAGGACCTCTCACCAGCTGAGCGATACCAGGCTTCCCGCGTCCGGGCGGCCGAGCGGGCCACGGCTCTGTGGCCATTCCGCGAGATGTACGACTTCGGCCTCGACCCGTTCCAGATCGAGGCGTGCCGGGCCCTGGAGGCGGGCAAGGGGGTACTGGTCGCGGCGCCCACCGGATCGGGCAAGACGATCGTGGGCGAGTTCGCCGTGCATCTCGCGCTCCTGCAGGGGCGTAAGTGCTTCTACACCACGCCCATCAAGGCCCTGTCCAACCAGAAGTTCGCGGATCTGGTCAAGCGGTACGGCCCCGGCAAGGTCGGCCTGCTGACCGGTGACAACAGCATCAACGCCGACGCACCCGTGGTCGTCATGACCACCGAAGTGCTGCGCAACATGCTGTACGCCGTCTCCCCGGCGCTGACCGGGCTCGGCTATGTCGTGATGGACGAGGTGCACTACCTCTCCGACCGCTTCCGCGGCGCCGTCTGGGAGGAAGTGATCATCCATCTCCCGGAGTCGGTGACCCTGGTGTCGCTGTCGGCGACCGTGTCCAACGCCGAGGAGTTCGGTGACTGGCTGGACACCGTCCGCGGCCGTACCGAGGTGATCGTCTCCGAGCACCGGCCCGTGCCGCTGTGGCAGCACGTCATGGCGGGCCGCAGGATGTACGACCTCTTCGAGGAGAAGACCGACCACGGCGGGCGCGGCACAGGACGGCGTGAGGTCAGCCCCGAGCTGGTCCGGCTCGCCCGGATGGAGAACCAGAACGGGTACAACCCGCGCGACCGCCGCCGCGGGAAGATGGTGCGCGAGGCGGACCGCGAGCGCGAGCGGCGCCGACGCACCCGGATCTGGACCCCGTCCCGGCCCGAGGTCATCGACCGGCTGGACGCCGAGGGACTGCTGCCTGCCATCACATTCATCTTCAGCCGCGCCGGCTGCCAGGCCGCCGTGCAGCAGTGCCTGCAGGCCGGGCTGCGGCTCAACAGCGAGGACAAGCGCCGCCTCGTCCGCGAGATCGTCGAGGAGCGGACCGCGTCCATCCCCGCCGAGGACCTGCACGTCCTGGGGTACTACGAATGGCTGGAGGGCCTGGAGCGGGGCATCGCCGCCCATCACGCGGGAATGCTGCCCAGCTTCAAGGAGGTCGTCGAGGAGCTGTTCGTCCGGGGCCTCGTCAAGGCGGTCTTCGCCACCGAGACGCTGGCGCTCGGCATCAACATGCCCGCGCGTTCCGTGGTGCTGGAGAAGCTCGTCAAGTGGAACGGCGAGCAGCACGCCGACATCACCCCCGGTGAGTACACCCAGCTCACCGGGCGTGCCGGACGCCGCGGCATCGACGTCGAGGGCCACGCGGTGGTGCTCTGGCAGCGCGGGATGGACCCGACGGCGCTCGCGGGCCT
>DATCWZ010000805.1:0-7390 GCA_036566065.1 Streptomyces sp.
CGGTCGGACACGTGCTTGACCACCGACAGGTCGTGCGCGATGAACAGGTAGGTCAGGTTGAACTCCGACTGCAGATCCTCGAGGAGGTTGAGGATCTGCGCTTGGATCGAGACGTCGAGCGCCGACACCGGCTCGTCGCAGATAAGCAGTTCAGGCTTGAGGGCCAGTGCTCGGGCGATGCCGATGCGCTGACGCTGGCCGCCGGAGAACTCGTGCGGGTAGCGGTTGTAGTGCTCGGGGTTGAGCCCCACGAGCTGCAGCAGCCGCTGGACCTCCTTCTTCAGGCCGCCCTCGGGCTTGACGCCCTGCAGCCGGAACGGAGTGCTCACGATGCCGCCGATGGTGTGGCGCGGGTTGAGCGATCCGTACGGGTCCTGGAAGATCATCTGGATGTCACGGCGCAGCGGCCGCAGCCGTCCCATGGACAGGTGCGTGATGTCGCGGCCCTGGAACTCGATCTTGCCGCCGGTGGGTTCGAGCAGCCGGGTGACCAGCCGGCCCATGGTCGACTTGCCGCACCCCGACTCACCCACGACGCCGAGCGTCTCGCCCGGGTACACCTCGAAGGAGAGCCCGTCGACGGCCTGGACGGCGCCGACCTTGCGCTTGAGCACGCCCTTGGTGATCGGGAAGTGCTTGACCAGATCGGTGACCTTGAGGAGCGGCTCGGACCCGTCCCGGTCGGCCGGTGCGGCCTTCTTGTTCAGATCAGTCACAGCTTCGGCGCAATCTCTTCGGTCCAGATCTTATCCCGCTGCACACGCGACAGGTGGCACGCGGCATGGTGCCCTTCACCGACCTTGTGCAGTTCGGGACGCTCGGTACGGCAGATGCCGTCCGCCGGTACCTCGGCGTACGGGCAGCGCGGGTGGAAGGCACAGCCCGACGGGACGTTGATCAGGCTGGGGGGCGAGCCCTTGACCGGCACGAGGCGGTCGGTCTGTTCCCGGTCGATGCGCGGCATGGAACCGAGCAGCCCCCAGGTGTAAGGGTGCTCGGGCTCGTAGAAGATCTTCTCGGCGGGGCCGCGCTCGATGCAGCGTCCCGCGTACATCACGAGCAGCTCGTCCGCGATCTCGGCGACGACGCCGAGGTCGTGGGTGATCATGATGACCGCGGAGCCGAACTCCTTCTGCAGATCGCGGATGAGGTCGAGGATCTGCGCTTGGACGGTCACGTCCAGGGCGGTGGTCGGCTCGTCGGCGATCAGGAGCTTCGGGTTGTTGATGAGGGCCATCGCGATCATCGCGCGCTGGCGCATACCGCCCGAGAACTGGTGCGGATAGTCGTCGTACCGGCGGTGCGGCTCAGGGATGCCCACGCGGTCGAGCATCTCGACCGCGAGCTTCTTCGCGGCCTTCTTGTCGACCTTGTTGTGGACCCGGTGGGCCTCCACGATCTGCGCGCCGACGCTGTAGTACGGGTGCAGTGCGGACAGCGGGTCCTGGAAGATCATCGCCAGTTTCTGGCCGCGCAGCGCGCGTACGCGCTCCTTGCCCGCCCCGATCAGCTCCTCGCCGTCGAGCCAGATCTCACCGGAGATCCGGGCCCGCTCCGAGTTGTGCAGCCCCATGATGCCCAGCGAGGTCACGGACTTGCCCGAGCCGGACTCGCCGACGATGCCGAGCGTGTGGCCGGCCTTCAGGTCGAAGCTGACGCCGTCGACGGATTTGACCAGGCCGTCGTCCGTGTCGAAGTGGATCCTGAGGTCCCGTACGGAAAGGAATCCCTTGCCGTCGGCCTCTGCCGGGGGGGTGGAAGCGGTGCCGGTGGAAGCGGTGCCGGACTTCGGGGAGTCGGTCTTGTCAATCTCGCTCATGAGAGCCTCACCCGGGGGTCGATCGCGGCGTACACAAGGTCCACCAGCAGGTTGCAGACAACGATGAAGAACGCGGCGACCAGGGTGACGCCCATGACGACCGGCAGGTCCGCCTTGGTCACGCCCTGCAGGGCGAACGCGCCCATGCCCTGGAAGGAGAAGACCCGCTCGGTGATGACCGCGCCACCGATGAGCAGCGCGAAGTCCATGCCGAAGATGGTGATGAGCGGGGTGAGCGCCGCGCGGAGTCCGTGCTTGACGATCACGGTGCGTTCGGGCAGGCCCTTCGCACGCGCGGTTCTGATGTAGTCCTCGCCCATGGTCTCCAGCATTCCGGCACGGGTGAGCCGGGCGTACAGCGCCGAGTACAGGAACGCGAGCGTGAACCAGGGGAGGACCAGGTTCCAGGCCCACATGCCGGGGTTCTCGGTGAACGGTACGTATTCCACTTGCCAGATCGTCCAGTGGAAGCTGAACAGGGCGAGCGAGACGAGGCCGGTGAAGAACATCGGCAGCGAGACGCCGGCGAGGGCGACGCCCATGGCCAGGCGGTCGAAGATCGATCCGCGCTTGAGGGCGGAGACGACGCCGGTGGCGACACCGGAGATGACCCAGAGGACAGCGGCACCGACGGCCAGCGACAGGGTCACCGGGACGCGGTCGACGATCTGGGGCCAGATCTCACTGTGGGTCTTGAACGAGTAGCCGAAGCAGGGCGCGTTGCACATCGCCGGGTCCGGACCGAAGTTGTACTCGGCACCGACAACGATGCCCTTGATGAAGTGCCAGTACTGGAGGTAGACCGGCTGGTCGAGCCCCAGGTTCTTCTTGACCGCGGCGATGACGTCGGGGTCGGGGCTCTTGCCCACGTACTGGGCGGCCATGGAGTCGAGGGTCTGCCCGCCGAGGCGGGGGACCAGGAAGAAGATCGCGAACGTGACTGCGCTGACCACCAGCAGCAGCAACACCGCGGCGAATACGCGTCGGATGATGTACGCAGCCACAGACGTGCGGCGCCGGGTGGGCGGACGGGATACGCCCACCGACCCGGCGCCTTCACCTGCCTTTCAAGGGGTGCTGTTGATGAACAGGTGTTACTTGGTCGAGGTCATCAGCACGTAGTCGTACATGCCGAGGTAGGCGTCCGTCACCGTGACGTTGCCCGCGGAGTCGGGACGGTAGAGCAGGTTCTTGCGGTAGAAGAGCGGAACGACCGAGGCGTTCTCCATGACCTTCTGGTCCACGTCGCCCCACGTCGCGTTACGCGCCGTGGCGTCGACCGTGCCGATGCCCTTGACGAGCTCGGCGTTGATCGCCGGGTCGTTCAGCTCCGACAGGTTCGTGCCACCGGAAGGCTTGATGGCGGTCCCGTTGACGATCTGGTCCAGGAAGCCGAAGCCGGTCGGCCAGTCGGCGCCCCACGCCATCATCATCATGCCCGCGTTGTTCTTGTGGACCCACTCCGGGACACCGGCGAAGTCCGTGAAGTACTTGTCAGCGGGGAACTGCTTGATGTCGGCGGTGATGCCGATCTTCTTGAGGCTGTTCTGGAGCTGCGTGGCCGCGGTGATCTCGTCGGGGCGGTCGGACCGCGCGGTCAGCGTGGTCTTGAAGCCGTCCGGGTGACCGCACTTGGTCAGGGCTTCCTTCGCCTTGGCGGCGTCACCCTTGTGTCCGGCCGACGGGTAGAGGTCGAACTGCTTGTAACCGGCGACGGTCGGGGGGATGACCGTGGTGGCCGGGTCGCCCTTGACCTTGCCGCCGATGGCGTCGACCATGCTCTGCTTGTCGACGATGTACTGGACGGCCTTGCGGCAGTCGGCGTTGTCGAACGGCTTCACGTTGACGTTCAGCGCCAGGTACTGCAGGGCGCCGGCGTACGGGTTGTCCGTCTTTGCCTTCTCCGAAGCCTTCACCAGGACCTTGGGCTGCGTCTTGGCCTGCAGACCGGTACCGCCGATGTCAGCGGTGATCGAGTCGGCGAGCAGGTGCTCGTCGATCGTCGAGGCGTTGACGTTGAGCTTGAGCTCGATCTTGTCCGGCAGAGCCTTGCGGATCGGGTCGGTCTTCGGGTCCCACTTGTCGTTGCGGACCAGCGTCGCGCCCGTGCTCTCGTTGTACGAGGAGAACTTGTACGGGCCCGAGGAGACGATCTTCTGGACGTAGCTGGCGCCCTTGTCGGCCTTCTGCGGGACCGGAGCGGTCTGGGAGAAGGCGGCCAGGTAGTCCATGTCCGCGAACGGCTTGTTCAGGTGGAAGACGATCGTGTAGTCGTCCGGGGTCTCGATGGACTTGAGGCCCTCGGGGGACTTGTCCTTGTAGGGACCCTTGTACTTGTCGCCGCCGTCAAGGTAGGCCTTGAAGTACGTCGGTCCGTTGGAGAGGGCCTCCGGCGCGAAGTTGGAGCGCTCGACGGCGTACTTGACGTCCTTCGAGGTGACCTCGGTGCCGTCCTCGTACTTCACGCCCTTGCGGAGCGTGTACGTCCAGGTCTTGGCGTCCGGGCTGGACTTGCCCAGGCTGGTCGCCAGGTCGGGGACGACCTTCAGGCTGTCCTTGCCGGCGGCCGGCTGGAAGGTCACCAGCGAACGGCCGTACAGGCGCGAGAAGTTCTGCACCCAGCCGTAGTAGGTGTTACCGGGGTCCAGGGAGTCCGGGCCACTGGAGTGCTCGAAGGTGACCGTCCCCCCCTTCTTGTCGGTCTGGTTGACGATCGAGGTCAGACCGGCATCGGCCTTGGCCTGCGTGCCGCTCTTGCTGGTGCCGGTGCCCGAGTCACCGCTGCTGCATGCCGAGGCGCCGAGTGTTATCGCCACGGCCACGGCGATGGCAGCCGCTGTCTTTCTGTTCTGCATGCTGAGGAAAGCCCCCTCGCTTGTCGGGTGCGGCAGAGCCGCGATTACTTGCCACGAGGGTCGAGTGCGTCACGCAGCCCGTCCCCCAGCAGGTTGAAGGCCAGCACGGTGACGAAGATCGCCATACCGGGGATGACCATGAACATCGGGTCGACCTGGTAGAGGTCGACCGCCTGGGTGAGCATTCCGCCCCAAGACGCCTGCGGCGGCGAGATTCCGACGCCGAGGAAGCTGAGGGAGGCCTCGAACAAAATGTTCGTGGGGATCAGGAGGGTGGAGTATACGAGGATCGGCGCGACCAGGTTGGGCAGCAGTTCCTTGAACAGGATGAACGGACCGCGTGCGCCCAGTGACCTGGATGCCTCGACGAACTCCCGCTCGCGCAGCGACATGGTCTGCGCGCGGACGATGCGGCCGATGTACGGCCAGCTGAAGAAGCCGATCACGAAGATCAGTACCGCGATCCGCAGGGTGAGCCCCTGCATGCCGAACGCCTCACCCTGGAGCGAGGCGGAGATGGAGATCGCGAAGAGGAGAAGCGGGAACGCCAGGAAGGTGTCCATGAGCCGGCTGATGAAGCTGTCGACCCAGCCGCCGTAGAAGCCCGCGACGACGCCCATCAGGACGCCGATGCCGACGGACAGGAGTGTGGAGCCCGCGGCGACCACCAGCGAGACCCAGGAGCCTTCGATGATCCGCGCCAGCACGTCCCGGCCGGTCTGCGGCTCGACACCGAAGGGGTGGTCCAGGCTGATGCCACCGAAGCTGCCCTTCGGTGCGAGCAGGGTGGGATCGACCAGCTCCTGGTTGAACGCGTCGGGGTCGAGTCCGAGCAGCGACTGAAGCTGCCTGGACAGAAGCGCGGTGAGGATGAGCAGCACGACAACGATGCCACCGGCCATCGCGACCTTGTCCCGCTTGAAGCGGGTCCAGGCTATCCGGCCGAGCGAGCGGCCCTCGATCTGTTTCCGCCCGGCGCCTTCCAGCACCGCTTCGGGCTGCACATCCGCCCCGGTGGTCTCGATAGGTGCCGTCATTGCGCTGGAGACCCCTCTCGGCCGACTATGGCCGGCCCATGACCGCCGCTGTAGCGGCTTGTTCAAAAAGTGTGTATGCACATGATCGCACCGTCGTGGGAATGTACTTCCACCGGTTGTCTGTACGGACCTACGTCTACCAGACAGAGACCACCTGCTTCTGGGAGTCTTCAACCACTTTGTGATCACTCGCCAGACCTGACGGACAATGTTTGCTCAAACGTGATCCGGTACGTAGCTTTCCGTTATCCGGACAGACTGTCTCCGTCAGCGGATCTCACTGACTGTTGATCAGCGGTGACGGATATACCGCTCATTTCGCGGCCATACAGAATCATTCCGGCACGTCGGCGGCGCCCCCGTGACGTTTCTTCAGTGACCGTCGGTATGCACGTGTCAGTACGGACGGGGGGCCTGGCCGGTGGCGGGCGGGTACCCGTAGCCGGGCGCGGCCGTCGGGGGCGGGCCCGCCGGAAGATGTGCCTCCCGGTCGTAGAACGGCCGTGAATTGGCCCGCAGCCACATCGCCACCGGGTCGTACTCGTCGGACATCGAGACCGTGGAGACGGGCAGACCGTCGGGCACCGCGCCGATCGACTGCTGCATCATGGCGCGGACCGCGTCGACGGACGGTCTGCCCGTGTCGTAGAGATCAAGACCGATCGCGAGATACGGGACGCCGAGCGCGGGCTGCACCCAGGCCCGGCGCAGGGCGCGCACGGCCGGGGTGCGGTGGGCGTTCTGCGTGAGCAGGGCGTAGAACTGCGCGACCTCGACGGCGGGTTCACTGATCCGCAGCGGGCCCGCGGGCATCCGGTCGAGGCCGGTGGCGATGCGGCGCAGATCGAGCCAGGGGATCCCGACGCCGCCGCCGGGGGCATGCGGATTCAGCCAGATTCCCCAGCGGTCGGGAAAGAGGGCCCGGGCGATGTCGCGGCCCGTGACCACCTCGTGCGCCCTGTTCCAGCCACTGGCCGAAAGCTCCTGTGCCGAGGTGACACACGGGGCGTAGCCCAACCCGTCGATCTCCATGTTGCCGTACTGGGCGTCCGGCGAACCCGCCGTGCCGTGCCAGAGCAGCATCCAGATCCGGCCATCGCCAAGGGCCTGCAGCAGCGCCTCGTACGCGTCGAAACGCCCGGGCGTCACCTGGCGCAGCATGTGCTCGACCTGACCGGCCGCCGCGGTGCCTGACGCACTCACCCTGGGTCCCGCCCCTCTTCGATCCACTGTGTCGCAGTGTCGGTGTGCCGTTGCCCCCGCACCCGGGCACGCGGGCGCGTCCACGCAATCAAACCAGCTTAGGCGTCGGTTCCGACACCGGCTCGACGCCATGGAAAGCGGGTCAGTATCCTGCGCGCCGGTAGAACGGCCGTACCTTGTCCCGCATCCAGTCGCCCACCGGGTCCTGCGCCACGTCGAGCAGCACAAGGTTGACCGGCCACGGCACCGGGACCCGGCCGAGCGCGCGTCCCAGGGCGTCCATCGGTGCGCTCTGCCCCGCGCCGTCCCAGGTGGCGAACTCGACGCCGATGAAGAGAACCGGGGCGTCGCCCTCGATGCTGGCCAGCGCCCGGCGCGCGGTGCTCACGACGCGGCTCGCCTCGAACTCGCCGGACACGGCCGAGAGGAAGTCGACGGGGTCCTCCTTCCAGTCCGGCTCGTACAGCCGGACCCGG
>DATCWZ010000335.1:0-5021 GCA_036566065.1 Streptomyces sp.
GGCTGGAGCGGCTCGCCGAACTGAAGAAGCAGGACGTCCTGACCGACGCCGAGTTCGCGGCGCAGAAGACACGGATCCTCGCCGACTGAGACCCGGGCCGCGCGGGCCCCTGCCCGGCGCCACCTTTTGTCGTTGTGCCCACCTCGTGCGACGTTGGTCCTGACCTGCGGAGCCAGTCGGGAAAGGGGCAGTTATCGTGCAGACCGCCCGGGCCGTCCCGTCAGCCACCGTCGTCAACCTGCGCGATCTGGGCGGCATCTCCCTCGCGCCCGGCAGCCGGGTGCGTCAGGGAGTCCTCCTGCGGTCGGGGCACCTGAGCGATCTCGACACGGAACACGACAGGGCGGTGGCCGCGCTCGCCATCCGTACGGTCGTCGATCTGCGCACCGCCGACGAACGCCGGTGGGCCCCCGACCGGCTGCCCCGCGGGGCTCGGCTGTTCGTCGCCGATGTGCTCGGGGACCACCCCGGGGTCACCGCGGCGAGGCTCCGGGCGCTGCTCAGTGACCCGGACGGAGCAGCGGAGGTGCTCGGCGGCGGCAGGGCGCAGGAGCTGTTCACCCAGACCTACCGTCAGATGGTGCTCTCACCCGGTGCGGCGGCCGCTTACCGAGCCTTCCTGGAGACCGCGGCGGATCCGGCGGCCCGGCCGCTCCTCTTCCACTGCACGGCGGGCAAGGACCGCACCGGCTGGGCGGCAGCGCTGCTGCTGCTGATCGCCGGCGCGTCGCGCGATGTCGTACGGGCCGAGTTCCTCGCCGCGAATCCGGCGGAGCGCGGTGCTGTCGGGTCGTACGTCCAGCGGTTCCTGGACGCGGGCGGCGACGCGGACATCGCCGCCGCCATCGTCGATGTCCGCCCCCGCTATATGGACGCGGCCCTGGACGCCATGGACGAGCGGTGGGGCGGTCTTGACGGCTATCTGCGCGACGCGCTGCGGGTGCCGGACGCGTCGCTGGAGAAGCTGCGGGCCGCACTGGTGGTCCCCGCCTGACGGGCAACCGGCTGGGTATCGTGAAGGTGCTGGGTCCGAGTCCTGTGGGCGAGTCCTGGGAGGGGAGCGCGGTGACCGAACGCAAGCCCGCTGGTATCAGCTTCGATTCATGGGTGGACAAACAGATCCGCGAGGCCGAACTGCGCGGAGACTTCTCCGCGTTGCCGGGTTTCGGCAAGCCGATCGCCGGCCTCGAACGGCCCTATGACGGGGACTGGTGGATCAAGGCGAAGATGCAGCGCGAGGGCCTGTCCGTGCTCCCTCCCTCGCTGGCGCTCCGGAAGGAGGCCGAGGACGCCCGCGACGCGGCGTACGCGGCCGGGTCGGAGGCCGGGGTCCGGCGCATTCTCGCCGAGGTCAACGAGAAGATCCGCAAGGCCCTCCTGATGCCGCCGGAGGGCCCGCCGCTGAACCTTCGGCCGTTCGACATCGACGCCGTCGTCCGGGAATGGCGGGCGGAGCGCGGCCGGACCTGATGGCCGCGTCGGCCCGGGGCTCGCCGTCGCACCGTAGCGGTGGTGAACACGCCGGGCGATGCAACCATGGATCACACGGGCGGTGGCACCCGAACCGGGCGGAGGCATCCGATGGGACAGAGGCCGGTCAGCGGAGGCGACGGCACAGGGCGCCGCGGCCCGGGGGGCAGCGAGGAGACAGCCGAGGAGCGCGCCGACCGGCAGTGGTCGGATCTGCTCCAGGAACTGCGCGTCGCGCAGACCGGGGTGCAGATCCTCTTCGGCTTCCTGCTGGCCGTGGTGTTCCAGCCCCGTTTCGCCGACCTGTCAAACACCGACCGTAATATCTACGTGGTCACCGTTCTGCTGGGATCGGCCACGGCCGCCGCCCTCATCGGGCCGGTGTCCTACCACCGGCTGCTCACCGGCCGGCGGATGAAGCCGCAGACGGTCGCCTGGGCCGGGTGGCTGACGAAGCTCGGGCTCGCACTGCTCTTCTGCACGATGTGCTGCACACTGCTGCTCATCCTCCGGGTGGCGCTGCACAGCGCGCTGGCCGGATGGCTGGTGGGCGCGATGGCCCTGTGGTTCCTCGCCTGCTGGTTCGTGTTCCCGCTGTGGGCCCTCACCCGCGACCAGAAGGCCCGGACCGGGCGCCCCGATGCCTGACACCCGGGCGCTCATTCCTCGCCGGGGACCGGGCTCCGTAGGTCCGTGACAGTGAAAAGACCGCCGTCCGGATCACGCAGCGTGGCCTCCAACCCCTGTGGCACGGAGCGCTGCTCCATGAGCCGCCCACCGTGCCATTCCGCGGTGGCGACGACATCCGCCACGTCCGCCACGGGAAACTGCACCTGCCAGTGCGGACGCACCATCGGATCGGGCGCGGACTCCACGGCCCCCGAGCTGATCCGGGCGAGCGGCCGCCCGTTGCAGCGTACGAGCACCTCGTCCTTGACGTACGACACATCGCAGCAGCCAGGTTGCCCGCTCGCCCAGCCGAGGACCTCGCCGTAGAAGATCGCCGCGTCGAAGGCGTCCCGCGTACGCAGCCGCAGCCAGGAGCGCGCCCGGTGGCCGGAGGTGCCCGTCGTCGAGGCGCGTCCCTTCCACTCCCAGAGACCGAACGACGCCCCGTTCCGGTCGGCCGCCAGGACGGCGCGCCCTTCGCCGATGGCCAGCGGGCCGACGCCGACGGTGCCACTGCGCTCGCGGATGCGGTCGGTTGCCACATCGGCGCTCCGTACGGAGAAATACGGCGTCCAGGACACGGCGATCCGGTAGGCGGAGGCGATCGCGCCGATGCCGGCCACCGGATCGCCCTCGATCCAGGCCGTGGCGAAGTCGTGGCCGAGCCCGCCCGGCCGGAAGGTCCACCCCAGCACGGCCCCGTAGAAGCGCTGCGCGGCCGGCATGTCCTGGGTCACCAGATGGACCCAGCAGGGCGCCCCTGCCCCGGTCAGCGGCACCGGCCCCGTCGCCGTCCGCGGTTCTCCTGCGGTCATGGTCCCCACTGCCTTCATCGGTTCTGCGGGCCACGACAAGCGTCATCTCCCGCCGCCGCCCCCGCAACACGCGGCGGCCTGCCCGTGTGCCGGGCTCGCAGTCTGCCCGCAGTCAGCCATTGATATGAATTGACGTTTTATGTGAACACAGCGGTAAAAGAGTTCCATATGGTGCGATCCGCGGTGCATGGCCGCCACGGGCACTCCAGGAAGGGAATCCAGCGTGAAACGCACGCAAACACCGCTGCGGGGTCACCCGGAGGACCGCGATGTGGTCGTGACCATGAGCGGATGCGCCACGGAGGACGCCGCGACGGTGTTCGACGTGCTGCGCCGCGCGTTCGACTCCGACCGGCCCGCGGGCGACGTACCGGAGGAGGTGTCGCCGACCCGCCCGACCGTGTGGGTGGCGACGGTCGATGTGTCCGAGGCGAAGGCCGCCGGCGCGGCCGCGCGGCTGTCCCTGCCGGTGACGATCGACGCGCAGGGCAGCTACTGGGCGGTCGACCGGTTGCGCAGGCACCTCAAGGACACTTTCGCGGTCCGGATCGTCGGGACGGCCGCGGGGGACCAGGAGGAAGAGATCCGGCTGCGGCTGGACAACCGGTAGGCACCGGCGCGGGGGCGTACGGCGGGGCACTGCCATAAGGGCACAGAGGGACATAAGGGACCGGGCTCGGAAGGTGTTCGTACATGGATCTCATCACCCCTCGGGAGGACCACGCCGACCAGGTGCGGGCTCCCGACCGTTCGACACTCACGCTGCACGTCAACGGCCGTGAGGAGACTCTGACGCTCGATCACCGCACCACCGTTCTGGACGCCCTGCGCGAACACCTCGGCCTCACCGGCGCGAAGAAGGGCTGCGACCACGGGCAGTGCGGCGCCTGCACCGTGCTGGTCGACGGGCGGCGTGCCAACAGTTGTCTGCTGTTCGCCGTCGCGTACGACGGCGCGCACATCACCACCGTCGAGGGGCTGGCCGACGGCGACCGGCTGCACCCGCTCCAGGAGGCGTTCCTCGAACGGGACGCGCTCCAGTGCGGCTACTGCACCCCCGGTCAGATCTGCTCGGCGCTCGGCATGCTCGGCGAGGCGGCGGACGGATTCCCGTCCCATGTCACGCCGGACGGTACGCCCGGTGGTCCGGCGGCCCTCGGCCCGGACGAGATCCGCGAACGGATGAGCGGCAACCTGTGCCGCTGCGGCGCGTACACCCATATCGTCCAGGCGATCGAGGACGTGGCTCCGTGAAGTCCTTCGACTATCTGCGCCCGGCATCCGTGTCCGAGGCCGTCCGGACGAGCGCCGCCCGGCCGGGGGCACGCTTCCTCGGCGGTGGCACGAACCTCGTCGATCTGATGAAACTCGGGGTGGAGTCGCCCTGGCTCCTCATCGATGTCAGCCGGCTGCCTCTCGACGAGGTGGCCCGCACACCGCGCGGCGGCGTACGGATCGGCGCGGCGGTCCGCAACAGCGACCTGGCGGCGCACCCCGTCGTAAGGTCCCAGTACCCGGTCCTGTCGCAGGCCCTCCTGGCGGGCGCGTCCGGCCAGCTCCGCAACACGGCGACGATCGGCGGAAACCTGCTCCAGCGCACCCGCTGCCCGTACTTCCAGGACATCTCGAAGCCGTGCAACAAGAGGCTCCCGGGGACGGGCTGCCCGGCCCGCGAGAGCACGTACCGTGACCTGGCCGTGCTCGGGCACTCCGAGGAGTGCGTCGCGACGCATCCGTCGGACATGGCCGTCGCGCTGGCGGCCCTGGACGCCACCGTGCGTCTGCACGGACCCGAGGGCGAACGGACCGTGCCCGTCACCGGGTTCCACCGGCTGCCCGGCGACAACCCGGACCAGGACACCGTGATCAGGCCGAACGAACTGATCACCCATGTGGAAGTGGAGCCGCAGCCCGACGGGGCGCTCTCCCTCTACCGCAAGGCCCGCGAGCGTGCCTCGTACGCCTTCGCGCTGGCCTCGGTCGCCGCCGTTCTCGCCGTACGTGACGGACGCGTCGAGCACGCGGCGCTCGCGTTCGGCGGGCTCGCCCACCGGCCGTGGCGGGCCC
>DATCWZ010000717.1:0-6628 GCA_036566065.1 Streptomyces sp.
CGGCCCGCCACCTCGTCGACCGAGTAGTCGGACGTCTCCAGCAGCCGCTGCGCCTGCAGCACACGCTGGGTGATCAGCCACTGGAGCGGCGCGCTGCCGGTGAGCGAGCGGAACCTGCGGTCGAAGGTCCTTCTGCTCATATACGCGCGCGCGGCCAGCGTCTCCACGTCGAACTGCTCGTGGAGGTGCTCCAGCGCCCAGGCGACGACCTCCGCGAGCGGGTCGGAGCCGATTTCCTCTGGTAAAGACCTGTCCAGGTAGCGCTCCTGGCCGCCACTGCGCCGCGGCGGCACGACGAGCCGGCGGGCGAGCGCCCCCGCGGCCTCCGTACCGTGGTCACTGCGGACTATGTGCAGGCACAGGTCGATACCCGCGGCGGTCCCCGCGGAGGTGAGCACATCGCCGTCGTCGACGAACAGCTCACGCGGATCGACGTGCACCGACGGATAGCGCTTGGCCAGTGTCGGTGCGTACATCCAGTGCGTGGTGGCCGGACGGCCGTCCAGCAGACCGGCGGCCGCGAGCACGAAGGCCCCGGTGCACAGTCCGACGATCCGGGCGCCCTCCTCATGGGCCCTGCGCAGGGCGTCGAGCGCCTGCGCGGGTGGCGGTGAGGTGATGGACCGCCAGGCGGGCACCACGACGGTGCCTGCCCTGCTGATGGCCTCCAGGCCGTACGGCGCGCTGAGTTCGAGCCCGCCGGTCGTGCGTAGTGGCCCTTCCTCCCCGCCGCAGACGAGCAGCCGGTAGCGCGGAACGCCCGCGTCCTGCCGGTCGATTCCGAATACGGAGAGCGGGATGGAGCTCTCGAAGATAGGGCCACCACTGAACAGCAGTACAGCTACGACTTCCCGGCGTCGCCGCCCGGACAGCTTCCGTGCGGCCTCCGTTGTGGTGGCGGAGTCCTGGCTCATGACGCTAAGCCCCCCTCGGTGTTCGCGTCTCCCTGGTCCTTACGGGCCTGTCGCTCCTGCACGTTTCCCCTCGGTTTCGCACGCGTCCCCAGTCTCCGATACTCATGATCGAATCTACTGCGTTCCGTGCTGCCGAGGTGACACGTTCCCCCACAGCTTCTATGTCGACAAGGCAACTTGGCGTGAAGCATTCGATCACGAAGCGTTTCACTCCGGGGCTGCCCAGGGAAGCCCGTATCGCGATCTTGGCCCGTCCCCGTTGGGTCAAAGCGTACCGCGCGGTCTATTCCTGCCTGGTGGCAAGTGGGTTGGTCGGCCAATTGGCCAAGGTTCGAGGTGGGGTGCGAAGTTGGCTGAAAAATAGCGGTTGCGCGTGCTCATTCCGGTCATGCGACCGGCGTACGCTCCCGCTTTCCGCCCGTCCCGGCGCGCCCCCTTGTGTTCGGCGGACGGTACCGGCTCCGCCGGTTGCGGGATGAGGGGCGAGTGAGCAGAGTCACGATGAGTGTTCGTACTGTCGCTCACCGCGCCCGCCGCGAGCGGCGCCGGCTCGGTGTACGGCGCATCCGGCATTGCCATCCGCGCGGGCCTTGGGCATGCTTCCCTCATTGCCACCTGGCACTTTCCGCAGGTCTGGGCGGTGGAGGAGTGGGGCCGTATCCTTATGGGTAAGCGGCTGGAAAGATGATTCCCGGACACAGCCTCACCTCCCAAGCCGCTCACCTCTCACCAGGACTCCCTTCGCCGAGACACCGATGGCCGGTCACGAATTCCCCGAACCCGCAGACCGCGAGCAGGTAGCCGATCAACGGTCGGACCCGCAGACGGTCGAACAGGCACGCCCTTCGTGCGACCCCGCCTTCCGGCATGGCGTCGTCGTCGGCTTCGACGGTTCAACCTCCAGCGAACGGGCTCTCGCGTACGCCATCGGCATGGCCTCCAGGCTCGAATCCGGCCTGATCATCGTGCATGTCGCCAACCGGCTGCCGACCACCGTCTGGGCGGGCTGCGAGCCGCCCGTCTTCGTCGACGTACCGGATCACCGCACCGAGGTCATCGGCCTGGAGCTGGCCTGCGCCGACTACCTCACCGATGTGTCGTGGGTGCTCGTCGAGCGCGGCGGTGACATCTGCCACGAGCTCGAAGAGGTGGGCAAGGAGTACTCCGCCGACGCCATCGTCGTCGGCTCCACGCACGGTCTGGTGGGCCGGCTCTTCGGCTCCGTCGCGGGCCGTCTCGCGCGCCGGGCGCAGCGCCCGGTCATCGTCATCCCCTGACCGGACCGGTCGTCGTCATCCCTGACCGGTTCCTCGCCTGACGCTGACCGATTCCTGCCTGGTCCCTGACTTGTTTGTGATCCCGGCCGATCTGTTTCTGACCCAGCGTCGGATTGTTTCCGGGCATCCCGGCCCCCCGGGCAGCTCCCCGACAGCTCCCGACGCGCCGTCAATTTCCTTGTGTACGCGCCAAGTCTACTGATGCGTAGGGGTGGATTGTGCGCTTGTGAAGGGTATCTCCACTGCATCAGGAAGCAGCACAGCGGCACCGCAGCGGAAGGGAGCCCGTCGTGGACCATGACGTCTCCGCGGGAAGCGCCAGTATCTCCACCCTCGGCCATCTCGCCCTGGGACTCACTCTGTTGGCGTTCGGCATCGGTCATACGAAGGTGATCGACGGGATCACCGCAGCCGACGCCGTCACGCTCGCGCTGTACGTCGGCGGCATCGCCCTGTTCGTCACGGGACTCCTGGAGTTCCGCGCGGGCGACGCCTTCGGCGGCACGGCATACGCCGGTCTCGGCGCCTTCTGGTTCACCTGGGGCACCGCGGCGGGCGCCTCGGTCTCCGATCACGCGGCGGGCCTCTTCCTGCTGCTCTGGGCCCTGTTCGCGCTCAGCCTGACCCTGGGGTCGGCCGGTGCGGGGCTGCTCGCCCAGGGGACGTACGGACTGCTCTTCCTGGGGCTGCTGCTCCTGGGCGTCGGGCAGTTCGCCGGCAGTGACGGTCTCGGCAAGGTCGGCGGCTGGGTCGCCGCGGTGGCCGGGCTCGCCGCCTGGTACGGGGCGACGGCGGCGCTGGCCAAGTGGCCGACCGCCGTGCCCGGGCGCGCTGCCCGCCGGGGCGTGACGGCCACCGGTTAGGTAGCCCTCGGACCGGTGCTTTGGGCGGTACCGGTCAACGGGAGAGAGCGGCCCCCGCACCCTGGTGGCGTGGTGCGGGGGCCGCTCTGCGCGTGGGGCGCGCCGTCCTACTCGACCGTGACCGACTTCGCCAGGTTGCGCGGCTTGTCGATGTCGCGGCCCATCGCGAGCGCCGTGTGGTACGCGAAGAGCTGCAGCGGGATGCCCATCAGGATCGGGTCCAGCTCGTTCTCGCTCTTCGGTACGACGATGGTGTGGTCGGCCCGCTCCTGCTCCCGGTGGGCGATGGCGAGGATGCGCCCGTTGCGGGCCTTGATCTCCTCCAGCGCCGCGCGGTTCTTCTCCAGCAGGTCGTCGTCCGGGACGATCGCGACCGTGGGCAGCGCCGGTTCGATGAGCGCCAGCGGCCCGTGCTTCAGCTCGGACGCCGGGTACGCCTCCGCGTGGATGTACGAGATCTCCTTCAGCTTCAGCGAAGCCTCCAGCGCCACCGGGTAGCCCCGCACGCGCCCGATGAACATCATCGACCGGGCACCGGCGTACTCCTCGGCGAGCTTCTTGATCTCGCCCTCCATCTCCAGGATGCGGTCGATCTGCTCGGGCAGCTTCCGCAGCCCCTCGATGATCCGCTTGCCCTCGGAGACCGACAGGTCCCGGATGCGGCCCAGGTGCAGCGCGAACAGCGCGAACGCGACGACCGTGTTGGTGAAGCACTTGGTGGAGACGACACAGACCTCGGGCCCGGCGTGGACGTAGATCCCGCCGTCCGCCTCGCGGGCGACCGCCGAGCCGACGACGTTCACGACGCCCAGGACGCGCGCGCCCTTGCGTTTGAGCTCCTGGACGGCCGCCAGCACGTCGTACGTCTCACCGGACTGCGAGACGGCCACATACAGGGTGTCGGGGTCCACCACCGGATTGCGGTAGCGGAACTCGGACGCGGGCTCGGCGTCCGCGGGGATACGGGCCAGCTCCTCGATGAGGCCCGCGCCGATCAGACCGGCGTGGTACGAGGTGCCGCAGCCCAGGATCTTGATCCGGCGCACCCCGCGCGCCTCGCGGGCGTCCAGGTTCAGGCCGCCCAGGTGCACGGTGGAGAAGCGGTCGTTGATGCGGCCGCGCAGGACGCGGTCCACCGCCTCGGCCTGCTCGCAGATCTCCTTGTGCATGTACGTGTCGTGGCCGCCCATGTCGTACGACTCGGCCTCCCACTCCACCGTGGTGGGTGTGGCCGTCGTGGTCGAGCCCTCGGTGGTGTACGTACGGAAGTCGTCGGCCTTGATGGTGGCCATCTCACCGTCGCCGAGCGTGACGATCTGGCGGGTGTGGGCGATCAGCGCCGACACGTCGGACGCGACGAACATCTCCTTCTCGCCGATGCCGAGCACCACGGGCGAGCCGTTGCGGGCGACGACGATGCGGTCGGGGAAGTCCGCGTGCAGGACGGCGATGCCGTACGTGCCCTCGACGAGCTTCAGCGCCTCGCGGACCATCTCCTCCAGCGTCGCGGCCTGCGACCTGGCGATCAGGTGGACGAGCACCTCGGTGTCGGTCTCGGAGAGGAAGACGACCCCGTCGGCGACGAGCTTGGCGCGCAGATCGGTGGCGTTGTCGATGATGCCGTTGTGGACGACGGCGACCTTGCTGTCCGTGTCCAGGTGCGGGTGCGCGTTCGCGTCGCTCGGCGCGCCGTGGGTGGCCCAGCGGGTGTGGGCGATGCCGGTGGTCCCGGCGAACCGCTTGGGGACGCGGGACTCCAGGTCGCGGACGCGGCCCTTCGCCTTGACCATCCTCAGCACGGCGGGCTTGCCGGCCGGTGCCTTGCCCGTGATGACGATGCCCGCGGAGTCGTAACCCCGGTACTCCAGCCGCTGCAGCCCCTCCAGCAGCAGCGGTGCCACATCACGCTTCCCGACATATCCGACGATCCCGCACATAAAGTCTCTGCCCCTCCATTGACGTACAAGTGAGTGCCCGGCCGCCGCCGGTTCAGCCGTAGACGATGCGGCGCAACTGGCGGAGCGAGAGCTCCTGCGGCGCCACCGCGCGGTGCGGCAGTTCGGCCGCGATCCGTTCGAAGATCTCCGCGTTCACCAGGCCGCCGGACTGCAGTTCGCGGTGGCGCCGGCGGACGAATTCCTCGGTCGTCTCGTCGAAGTACGCCAGTACGTCAAGGACCACCCGGGCCGCCTCACCGCGGTGGAGCGCGGTGGAGCGTACGAGGTGGTCGATGAGGTCGTCGTGGGACGGGCGGCGTTCGAGCACGCGTCGATATTGCTGGCTGGCGACTCCTTGTGCAAGAATCCTGCCCGATTCCGGGCAGACATCACAGTAATACGTCCGTATGTGGTATCCGTCAGCGGGCGGCGATCGGGTTCCGCAGCGTGCCGACAAGCTGGAGAGCGCCCGCCGGGTCGGCCAGGTCCACCATCTGCCGGTTGTTCCGGAGCTGGAGCCGGTTCAGGCAGGACAGCGCGAACTCCCCGGTGAACATGTCGTACTCCTTGAACTTGTCCGCGAGATACGGCACCGACTCCTGGTACGCCGTCACGCACTCTCCCACCGTCCGCCAGAACGTGTCCTCGTCGAGGACGCCCTCCGTCGCGAGACCGGCGCCCAGAAAGCGGAGGAAACAGTCGAAGACATCGGTGAACACCGACAGCAGCTTCAGCTCGTCGGGGACATCGGCCCGGATCCGCTCGACCCCCGGCGGCAGTACCGCGTCCGGGTCCATGACCGCGATCTCCTCGGCGATGTCCTTGAAGATGGTGCGTACGACGGTCCCGTCCTCGACGACCAGGATGACGTTCTCGCCGTGCGGCATGAACACCAGGTCGTACGCATAGAAGCAGTGCAGCACCGGCACCAGATACGCGTCCAGATAGCGCCGCAGCCAGTCCGCCGGGCCGAGCCCCGACTCGGCGATCAGCGCGCCGGTCACCGAGTGCCCCTCGTGGTCGGTGTGCAGCAGCGAGGCCATCGTGGCGACCCGCTCGCCGGGCGCCAGCCCGGCCACCGGGCTCTCCCGCCAGAGCGCCGCGAGCATCTTCCGGTACGGCGAGTTTGCGTCGGTCGCCGGTTCGTACGCCCGGTGGTGGTAGCCGATCGCCGCCCGCTCCCGGATGATCGAGAACCGGGCCCCGCGCAGCACCTCGTCCCGTTCGACGAGGGCGGCCAGCCAGTCGTTGATCGCGGGCGTCGCCTCCATGTACGCGGCGGACAGCCCGCGCATGAAGCCCATGTTGAGGACGGACAGCGCGGTTTTGACGTAGTGCTTCTCGGGGTGGTCGGCGTTGAAGAACGTACGTATGGACTGCTGGGCGGTATAGGTGTCCTCTCCCTCGCCGAGGCACACCAGATGCCGCTGGGCCAGCTCCCCGGCGAAGGTGACAGCGAGCTTGTTCCACCACTGCCAGGGGTGGACCGGGATCAGGAAGTAGTCGTCCAGGGTGAGACCGAGACCCGTCATGGTGGCGGCGAACCCGGCCCGGGTCGCCTCGCTCAGTTCCCCGGCCATCAGCGTGTCGTGGTCGAGCCCGGCGCCCGCCGTGAACGTGGCGCGGTCGCGGCGGGC
>DATCWZ010000598.1:0-2583 GCA_036566065.1 Streptomyces sp.
AAGTAGTGCCGCAGCTTCTGGACGTGCGGCACCGGCAGCCCCTCGGCCTCCAGGGCGGCCAGTGCATCGGCGAGGTTCTCGCGGTACTGGCGGCACCCGGAGTACGAGGCGTACGCGCTGGTCGCGAGCACGGCGATACGGCGGTGGCCGTCCTTGACCATCTCGCGCAGGGTGTCGGTCAGATACGGCGCCCAGTTGCGGTTGCCCCAGTACACCGGCAGGCCGAGGCCGTGTTCCGCGAAGTCCTCGCGCAGCGCGTCGAGCAGTGCCCGGTTCTGCGCGTTGATCGGGCTGACGCCGCCGAACAGGAAGTAGTGCTTGCCCACTTCCTTCAGCCGGGCCCCGGGGATGCCCCGGCCCCGGGTCACGTTCGCCAGGAACGGAACCACATCGTCCGGGCCTTCGGGACCGCCGAAGGAGAGCAGCAGGAGGGCGTCGTGGAGAGCGGGATCGCGCGGAGCGGACATGCACCCGATCCTGCCACTCGTGCCGAGTCGTGCGACAACCGACATCCACCCGGTATCGGGCACCGCGTGGCGGTGTGCGCTGCGGCCGTGAGTATGATCCCCCTCCAACCCGGCCGGGAATCTGCCGTTTACCCGGCCGTGGCGTTCCTGGGAGTTACCGCCGGCGGCCGGGCCGGTCACGACGAGAAGGCGCGGGGGATCATGAGCGGCACCTACGCACGGACATCGACGGGCGCGTGGCGCAACTGGGCGGGCAATGTCACCGCCCGGCCGGTACGGACCGTGTCCCCCGCCTCCGTCGAGGAGCTCGCCGAGGTGATCCGGACGGCGGCCGCGGACGGCCTGAGGGTGAAGCCGGTCGGCACCGGCCACTCGTTCACCTCCACCGCCGCAACCGACGGGGTGCTGATCCGCCCCGGTCTGCTCACCGGGATCCGGGAGATCGACCGTACGGCGATGACGGTGACCGTCGAGGCCGGCACCCCGCTCAGGCGTCTCAACGCGACGCTCGCCCGCGAGGGCCTCTCGCTCACCAATATGGGCGACATCATGGAACAGACGGTCGCGGGCGCCGTCTCGACCGGCACCCACGGCACGGGCCGCGACTCCGCGTCCATCTCCGCGCAGATCCGCGCCCTCGAACTGGTCACAGCGGACGGGACGGTGCTGCGCTGCTCCGCCGACGAGCACCCGGACGTCTTCGCCGCCGCCCGCGTCGGCCTCGGCGCCCTCGGTGTCCTCAGCGCGGTCACCTTCGCCGTCGAGCCCGTCTTCCTGCTGACGGCCCGTGAGGAACCTATGCCGTTCGCCCGGGTCACGGCCGAGTTCGATGAACTCGCGGCCGGGAACGAGCACTTCGAGTTCTACTGGTTCCCGCACACCGGCAACTGCAATACCAAGCGCAACAACCGCAGTACGGGGCCCGCCGCCCCCAACGGCAAGGTCAGCGGCTGGATCGATGACGAGCTGCTCTCCAACGGCGTCTTCAAGGTCGCGTGCGCGGTCGGCCGCGCCGTCCCCGCGGCCATCCCCTCGATAGCGAAACTCTCCAGCCGCGCCCTGTCGGCCCGTACGTACACCGACATTCCGTACCGGGTCTTCACCAGCCCGCGCCGGGTGCGCTTCATGGAGATGGAGTACGCCCTCCCGCGCGAGGCCGCCGTCGGGGCGCTGCGCGAGGTCAAGGCCATGGTCGAGCGCTCGCCGCTGCGCATCAGCTTCCCGGTGGAGGTCAGGACGGCGCCCGCGGACGACATCACGCTGTCCACCGCGTCGGGCCGGGAGACCGCGTACATCGCCGTACATGTGTACCGGGGCACGCCGCACCAGGCGTACTTCAGCGCTGTCGAGAGGATCATGACTGCGCATGAAGGCCGCCCCCACTGGGGCAAGATCCACACCCGGGACGCCGGCTATCTGGCCCGTGTCTACCCGCGGTTCGCCGACTTCACGGCGGTACGGAACCGGCTCGACCCGGACCGACTGTTCGGCAACGACTATCTGCGCCGCGTGCTCGGGGACTGACCGGCCGTCAGCTCGGACAGGTAAGCGGACTACACATGTCCGGTTGCAAAGATGTGGTGAAGCAGGTCACACATTGAGGGCATTTCACGGACAACTGGGTAACTCAACTCCCGTGCCCCGCGAGAACTTCGGCGGCGCGCCGGTCCACCCAGATGGCCCGAATGGAGTACTGTGACGAATCTTGGGGCCGGACTCCCGCATGGGCATCCGGGACCAGCGGGAGGGGGACAAAGGCGGCACTCGAACCGGCGGCGCCGCGGCATCGCACGGCGCCTGCTACACGGAGCGACCACCCTGGTCACTTTGCGTCGCAAACATGTACCGTGTCATGGCAATGGCTCAGGGCCGATGCTCGACACGCCGGGCAACTTGGCAAGGTTGTGGCAGGCTGCACCCGGGCAGGCCACACTCGACTAGCGGAAGCAGCGACGCACGTGACGTCGGCAGGCACCACCCGGGAGGTTCCCATGCCCGAACTGCGTGTCGTGGCCGTCTCAAACGACGGCACACGACTGGTGCTCAAGGCTGCCGACAGCACGGAGTACACGCTTCCGATCGACGAGCGGCTGCGTGCCGCCGTGCGCAACGACCG
>DATCWZ010000273.1:0-3979 GCA_036566065.1 Streptomyces sp.
GGCCGATGGCCAGGCCCGGCGAGGCCAAGGCGACGCCGAAGCCCGCCGAGACCAAGGCCACGCCCGCCAAGAAGCCGGCCGCCGTGCGCAAGCCCGTGGCGAAGAAGACCACTCCGCCCACGAAGTAACGAGCGGCCTCGCAGCGGCCGGCCGAGGACGGGGAGCGGTCCGGGCACCTTCGGGGTGGCCGGCTCGTTGTCCCAGTACCTTGGCCGCGAGGCGCTTTCCATCGACTAGGCGGTGCACACCATGTTGCTCTCGGGATTCGGCACGCTTCTGCAGCTGCTGTATCTGGCCATGCTCGTCCTGGCCGTGGTCGCACTGTTCTTCGCGGTGACCGCGCGCGAGGACGCCTACCGTGCGGCGAACAAGCAGAAGAAGTCCTTCTGGCTGATCATCCTCGGCATCACCGTGGCCGTGAACCTCTTCGTCCCGATGCTCTTCCTGCAGATCGCGGGCGTCATCGCGTCGATCGTGTTCATGGTCGACGTGCGGCCCGCCATCAAGGAAGTGTCGGGTGGCGGCGGCGGTGGCCGGCGCGGCGGTTCGAGCAGCGACGGGCCGTACGGCCCCTACAACGGCGGGCGCTGAGCGCTCGCGGATGAGACGGCCGGACCGGGGCGGGAGCGCGACGCGCTTTCGCCCCGCTGCCGTATGCGGGACTCGTCGCGGTCGAGCAGCAGGACGGCGACGTCGTCGGTCAGCTCGCCGCCGTTCAGCTCCCGCACCCGGCAGACCGCGGCCTCCAGGAGCTCCTCGCCGCGCAGCCCCTGCTCAAGCTGCTGGTTGATCATCGCGACCATGCCGTCCTGGCCGAGCCGCGAGCTGCCGTCGGGTCCGACGCGCCCTTCGATCAGCCCGTCCGTGTACATCATCAGACTCCAGGAGCCGCCGAGCTCGACCTGGCGGCGCGGCCAGCGGGCGTGGGTCAGCAGGCCGAGGGCGGGGCCGCCGTCCTCGTACGGAAGCAGATGCGCCGCCCTGCCCTGTCGGGTGATCAGCGGCGCCGGGTGGCCGGCCAGGCACAGCCCGGCGCGCCGGCCGTCGGGGGCGATGTCGACCGTGCAGAGCGTCGCGAAGATTTCCTCGCTCTGGCGTTCGTATTCCAGGACCTGCTGCAGCGTGGAGAGCAGTTCGTCGCCGCAGAGCCCCGCCAGTGTCAGCGCCCGCCAGGCGATGCGCAGCTCGACGCCGAGGGCCGCCTCGTCGGGGCCGTGGCCGCAGACGTCGCCGATCATCACGTGGACCGTGCCGTCGGGCGTACGGACCGTGTCGTAGAAGTCCCCGCCGAGCAGCGCGCGGCTGCGGCCGGGGCGGTAACGGGCCGCGAAGCTCAGCTCAGAGCCCTGGAGCAGGGGGGTGGGCAGCAGCCCGCGTTCGAGCCGGGCGTTCTCCTGGGCGCGCAGCCGGGACTCGGTGAGCTGTTGCTGGGCGATGTCCGCGCGCTTGCGTTCGACCGCGTAGCGGATGGCGCGGCTGAGGAGGCGCTTGTCGAGTTCGCCGCGGAAGAGGTAGTCCTGGGCGCCCACGCGGACCGCCTCGGCGGCCAGCTCCACGTCGTCGGCCGCGGTGAGGGCCAGCACGGCGTGATGCGGTGCGATGTGCAGTACGTGCTTGAGGGTGGCCAGCTCGTCGGGGGCGTCGTCCTCGCCCGCCGCCGTGCGGGAACCGGTGCGGGCGCCGGTGGGCAGCGCCAGGTCGAGCAGGATGCAGTCGACGTCATCGGTGAGGAGGCGGCCCGCCTCGGTGAGGTTACGGGCGGTACGCACCCGGATCCGGGTCCCGGCCGCGGATGTCAGCTCGGGGACGGTGAAGGTGCCCGCCGGGTCGTCCTCGATCACCAGGAGGGTGAGGCCGGTGCCCTTGGTGGTGCCTTTGGCGGTCGCCTTCGTGGCCCCTTCGGCGGACGGCCCCGTCGCGGACCCGTCGGTGGTGCCTTCGGCGGCTCCGTCGGCCGTCCCGGCGGCGGTCCCAGGGGCGGTCCCTCTGGTGGTCTCCGCAGCGGGAGCGGCTCGCTGCTGCGGTACGGGTGCGGGCATCGGTTCGGGTTTCCTTCCCTCCCCCGAGGGTGCGGCGGGACGACGATCGACGACCCGCCAGACCGGGACGATAGCGTTCCGCGGCGGGGAAACGGAATGGCGTTCCGGGATCGGCCTCTGTCATATGCGCGGCCATAAGCCGCTTCCCACCACGGATCCGACGAGACGTGCGCGTACGAAACGGACACCTCGGCCATGACAAACATCACGCGCCGCCGGGGCGGACCGCCCTTCCGCCGCGCTCGGTCGTCACGCAGCGGCGTGGACCGCTCACTTGTCGGGCCGGACCACTCCCAGGATCTCCATCGAGCCGGCTCCGGCCAGCGTGACGTCCCGGCCGGGGCGCGGGGCGTGCACGATCGCGCCGCCGCCGACGTACATCCCGACATGGCTGGCATCGCTGTGGTAGATGATCAGATCACCCGGGCGCATGTCCCGGATGGCTATGTGCGGGAGCAGCCGCCACTGCTCCTGGGACGTCCGGGGAATCGGCCGTTTCGCCGCCGCCCACGCCTGCGAGGTGAGCCCCGAGCAGTCGTACGAACCGGGGCCCTCGGCTCCCCATACGTACGGCTTGCCGATCTGCGAGGTCGCGAACGCCACCGCCTGCTTGCCGCGCGCCGTCGCCTCGCGGTTGATGTCCTTCAGCGCGCCGGAGGACAACCAGGCGGTCTGCGCCCGGGACGCCGCGGCCTGCTCCAGCTTCAGGAGCTCGGCCCGCTCCTTCTTCTCCAGGCGCGCTTCGAGCTTCTTCGCCGCCGCGATCTGTGAGTCGATCGTCTTCTTGGCCGCCGCCTGCTGGACGCGGTTGGCCTCCAGCTTGGCCCAGTTGAGGTTGGCGTCCTCGGTGTACGTTTCCAAGTCCTCCTGGGTCCTGGTCAGTTCCGCCAGGACGGCCTTGGACGCCTGCTGGCTCTGGCGGACCTGGCTCACGCCGTCCAGGAAGAGCTGCGGGTCGTCGCTGAGGACCAGTTGGGTGCCGGGCGGCAGCCCGCCGTTGCGGTACTGCTCGCGTGCCTGGGCACCCGCCTGGTTCTTGAGGTCGGCGATCCTGGTCCGGCCGTCGATGATCGCCTTGTTCAGCTCGGTGATCTCGCCGGACTGCTTCTCCGCCTGCTCCTCGGCGAGGTTGTACGCGTCGGTGGCCGCGCCCGCCTTGCGGTAGAGGGTGTCTATCTCTTCGCGTACCTGCTCGAGAGTCTTCTTCGCGGGAGGCGTGGTGGGTGCGGAGGCGGTGGCGCCGGTTCCGGTGCCGGGGCCCGGTGCGGGCAGCGGTGCGGCCATCGCCTGCACCGGTGCGGCCAGCACGGCCAGTGCGCAGACCAGAGTGATCGCGGCAGCGGCACAGTGGCGTCGGTTCACGAGCTCCCCCTCCAGGCGTACAGCGGACAGCGCGGGCGGTGCGGGCGGCACATCCTGGTGCCTGACTTACCATCAGTAACCTTGTGGCAACGTCGCGATCGTGCCATGTCGTCCCGTAAAGCAACAGAGGCAGCCCCCGCCTGCTGCGTCACAACAGGGGACGAACGGCGGGCCGGATCTGTTCCCGGACTCGTCTGTTCGGGTGCCCCTCAGCGCGGGTTGGGCCGCAGCGCGGACCACCGCACCGTGATCTCGCCCTGCCGCCACCGCCGTACCCCGTCCACCAGCGGCCAGTCGGCCGACAGCGACCGCGCGGCCGTGATCCAGCGCTGCCTGGCCCCCAGCGACGCGTATGGCGCCGCCGTCGCCCACGCCCGGTCGAAGTCCCGCAGAAAGGCATGGACGGGCTCGCCCGGCACATTGCGGTGGATCAGGACCTTGGGCAGGCGTTCTGCCAGGTCCGACGGCCGCTCCAGTGAACCGAGCCGCGTCGCGAACGTGACCGAGCGCGGGCCCTCGGGCCCCAGCGCGACCCACACATGGCGGCGGCCGATCTCGTCGCAGGTCCCCTCCACGAG
>DATCWZ010000218.1:0-13068 GCA_036566065.1 Streptomyces sp.
GTGGTGCTCGCCGACACCCGGCGGCTCGAGGACTGCTTCCCGGCCGTCGACTACTTCGAGCACCGCCGCATCCCGTTCGTCGTCGCGGTCAACTGCTTCACGGGGGCGCGGGCCTACGCCGTACAGGATGTGTCCCGGGCACTCGATCTGGACCAGGGCACTCCCGTGGTGCTGTGCGACGCTCGCGAGCGCGACTCCGGGAAGGAAGTCCTGATCCGCATGGTCGAGTACGCCGGACGGATGCACACCGCCCGGCTCCTCGACTCGGTCGGCGAGGCCGGCGAGCGCTGAACCGGCCGCCGGACCGGGCAGCCGGCTATTTGGTCAGGCCACCCATCGCGACCACCTTGTCGATCCGTACGCGTACGAGGAGTTCACCGGGTACGCCATTGCGTGCCCCGAACTCCTCCGCGGCCTCCTCGCCCATGTACCGCGCGGCGATCCTGGTGGCCCACTGGAGCAACTGGCCGGGGTCCTCACTCAGTTCGGCCCGCCCCTGGAGCACGGCGAACGAGAACGGCGGCCGGTCGTCGTCCACGCAGACGGACACCCGTCCGTCGCGCGCCAGGTTGCGGCCCTTCACCGTTTCCTTGCCCGTGTTGAAGACCAGATGCTCACCGTCGAGCAGAAACCAGACAGGCGCGACATGCGGGCTGCCGTCTGCCCGTACGGTCGAAACCTTGCCCGTCCGGGTGCCCTCGGAGACGAAGGCCCGCCATTCATCCTGAGTCATGTTGTGTGCCATGGAACCCATCCTCGGGCGCCCGGCGCGATTGGCGCGAAGCGACGCCCCGGAGTCAGGCACGACCTTGCCCGTACGGAAGGTCTGCGCAAGGCTTACGCGCGGTACAGCCAACGGCAAACGGGGAACGGGGAACGCGTGAACGGGGAGGATGAGCGCATGGCGCTGGACAGGGGACTCGACTGGCTCCTTGACGAGCTCACATGCCGGGTGGAGCACATACGCCACGCCTTGGTGCTGTCGAACGACGGCCTGGTGACCGGGGCCAGCACAGGACTGGCACGCGAGGACGCGGAGCACCTCGCGGCGGTCTCGTCGGGGCTGCACAGCCTGGCCCGCGGATCGGGACGCCACTTCCGGGCAGGGCGAGCCCGCCAGACCATGGTGGAGTTCGACGAGGCCATGCTCTTCGTGACGGCCGCCGGCGACGGCAGTTGCCTGTGTGTACTGAGCACCGCGGAGGCCGATGTCGGTCAGGTCGCCTACGAGATGACGCTGATGGTCAACCGGGTCGGGGAACACCTCGGGGTGGGCGTACGAAACGACCCGGTCGAAGCAAGCGACCGTCACTGACCTGCTGCTTTCGCCCGGCCTGCGAAGTTGTCCACAGGCCGGGCGACATTCCGGCTTCTCCGCTACCGTGATCACGGAGAGTTACTCGACCTTACGGGGGAGGACGGCCGTGTCCGTTATGGAAGCCGCAAGCACGGATGTCATCAACGAGGGATCGTCGCCCGGCGGCGATGCCGTCACACTGCCCGCCGGGCGCGCCGCGCGGGAGCTGGAGCTCAAGCGGGGCGAGTTCGAACTCGCCGTGCATCTCGGCCTGATCAGTACGGTCACGCAGCCCGACGGCGCCAGGCCGCGGGTCAGCGGCGAAGAGATCGAGCGGCTGAGGGGCCGGGAGGGTTTCCCGGAATCGCTCCGGAAGAAAGTGCGCACGGCGGGGACGGCGGAGGGAGCCGCTCTGCTCGGCATCAGCCCGGCCCGCTTCACCGGGCTCGCCCGCGTCGGGTACTTCTCGCCCGTCGCCTTCTGCCTCAACCGCTATCGCGCGGTGGTATGGCTCTATCTCGCGGAGGAGCTCACCGCCTTCGCGGCCCGGGAACCCGGGCTGCTCACGGGGAAAACCCCGGCCGGGATGCGGACCAGGCTGGAAGCGGGCACCGACTGGCGTGCGCGCAACTGGCGTTCGTGCCGGATCGACCGGCTGCTGAGCCGTACGGCCGATCCATGGGCGCGAGCGGCGGTGCAGGCATGCGCACTGGACCCCGTACAGCTAGCGGAGGTGGTCGACGATCCGTACGAGCGCGCCTACCTGGCCCGGGTGCGGCCGGAGGCGGTCTTCGGACGCCCCGGTTCCGTCTCGGGCAGGGAGGCGATGGGCGAGCTGATGCTGGCGGACGACCCCGACGAGATCCTGTGGCGGCGGGTGAATCTGGCTCTGGAGCTCGACCGGGCCCGGGAGACCAGGCAGGCTCCGCGCCCGGGCGAGGGCCGCGGCCGCCGGGGCGTACCGGAACCGCCCGGCGCACCCAAACCCTGCAGCGCACCTGGCACGCACGGTCCGGCGCCCGCACCCCTGGGCCGCTCCACCGCCATGTCGCGCGCATCCGCACTGGGGCTGCTCGCGCGTATCGGGCGGCGTGGACGCCGCCACCGAGATCACTGAAACCCGTTCGCCACCGGACGTGCGCGCGGGCATCCTGGTCCGCATGCTGATCAAGGAAGCCACCAATGACCACTGGCCCGCCATCTGGCCGTTCTTCCACGGCATCGTCGCCGCCGGGGAGACTTTCACCTACCCCGTCGACCTCGGCGAGGACGACGCCAGAAACTGGTGGCTTCTCCCGGCGCCGGACCGCACGGTTGTCGCCCTCGACGACCAGGGGGAGGTACTGGGCACCGCCAAGATGAACGCGAACCACATGGGCAACGGGTCGCATATCGCGAGCGCCAGCTATATGGTCGACCCCCGGCACTCCGGCCGGGGCGTGGGCCGGACCCTGTGCGAGTACACCATGGACTGGGCCCGGGCAGCCGGATTCCGGGCCATGCAGTTCAACGCGGTGGTGGAGACGAACACGCACGCGGTGCGACTGTACCGGTCACTCGGCTTCGAGGTGCTGGGGACGCTGCCCGAGGGTTTCCGTCACCCGGCCGCGGGCTATGTCGGGCTGCACATCATGCACAAGACGCTCTGACACCCCGGGGGCCATGCCCGGCCGGGCACACCGAGAGCATCGGCAACGCTTTCCGGCCGTCTTCGGGCACCCTCGGCCTCACAGCTTGGCTGCCGCCTCGGCACAAGCATCTCCAGTTTACGGGTCGGCAGTTCCCCGGACACCGTCCCTGATGTGCAGGTCCGGCGTCAACTCGACGGTTGTCGGCCGGCCGCCGACTGGCGGTGTGTCAGATCCCATGCCGGCCGACAATGGTGCGGCCGCGGCGGGTAAGCAGGCCCCAGGTGCGGCAACAGGGGGCCAACGCCGTGTGGGTATACGGTGTGCGCTGCCTACCCTCTCATCGAGCCAACCTGAATCGCTCACCGTCCGCGGCGGTGCGTCCAGCATGTCCCAAGTAGCGATGTTGTGAGCACAGTTGGGCAGCCAGGTGGTGCGAGGGGTGGGTGCGCAGCAGTGTTGCGGGAGCAGTACTGTGCGCTCCACCGCCAATTGGACGGTGTAATCCATATGGAGGAAGCATCCATGACCATACCCAGGAGATCGTGGCGTGACGCGGGAGTGTGCGCGGCCGCTGCGATTGTCGGTCTGACCGGCGCGGTCATCTCCGCCGGTCCGGCCGCAGCTCATACCCCCACCTGGGCCGTGACCTGCTCCACTGTGAGCCTCGACCTGACCAACTACACTCCCGACGCTCCCAACACGGTCACTGTGACCGTGGAGAACGGCGAGACGCTGCTCAAGACCACGACGTTCGGCCGGGAGTTCCACACGGAGCCCGCTCTGAAGCTGCCCGACCACGACAAGGAGCTGACCATTCGGCTCGTCGTGAAGGACGGCAACGGGCAGGACCAGTTCTCGCGCAACGAGACCAAGACGGCTCCGGTGTGCGAGGGCAAGAAGGCGACGGCGACGCCGACGCCGACCGAGAAGGCCCCGACCACGCCGCAGGCCAAGGAGACTCCGGCCCCGAAGGCCACCCCGAGCGGGACCGCGACCGAGGCCGCGCCTGCTCCGGCGACGACGAGCCCCAAGACGGCCGACCTGGCCGAGACCGGTTCGTCCTCGGCCACCCCCGTCATCGGTGGTGCCGCTCTCGCGGTTCTGCTGGCCGGTGGCGGCATCCTGTGGTCCGTGCGCAAGCGTCGCGCGGCGCAGCACTGACGTATCGAGCAGCAAGGCGGACAAGAACCGGGGCGTAAATTCCCGGCAGTCGGCCGAGGGGCGTGACGCATCATCACTTTTGATGTGTCACGCCCCTCATCACCGTTCCGAATCCCGTTCGTCTTGTACGGTCCCGGGGGCGGTCTCGCACCACACGGCCTTGCCCTCACCGCGGGGATCGATGCCCCAGCGCGCGGCGATCGCGTCGAGCAGCAGAAGCCCGTGCCCCGAGGTAGAGGTTTCCCCCGGAGTGCGTCGGCGCGGCCAGACACTGGAGCGGTCCTGGACCGACAGCCGGATCCGGCGTACGGGTTCGGGCAGGACCTCCAGGGTCAGTACGGCGCCGCCCTGAGTGTGCAGCAGCACGTTCACCACCAGTTCCCCGGTGACCAGTTCGGCGTCGTCGGCGAATTCCGCCACGGTGCAGCCGCGGTGCGCGCTCGGACCCCACGTCGGGGCTCGCCGCAGGACCAGCAGCGCCACGTCGTCCCCCGATCCCCACCGCTCCCACAGCCGGTCCGACAGATGGTCGGCCAGCGCCTCGGCCCCCGACGGACCCTCGCTCCCCTCGTGAATGAGAGCCTCGATACCCGAGTCGATATCGGCCCCCGGCTCCTCCACCAGGCCGCCGGTGTACAGCACGAGGGTTTCGCCGGGCAGCAGGTCGAGCCGGGTCTCGGGGAACTCCTCGTCCGCGAAGTACGTGGAGATCCCCAGCGGCAGGTCGCCGCGCACCTGAGGAGTAGGCACAGGTCGCGAACCGGTCGGTGTTCCATCTTCGCGAGGAAACGGGAGGCACGGGCCAGTACGGTCGCGGGAGCGGCGAGCCCGTCCAGTGTCCGGGACTCCAGATCCCACTCGAAGCTGCCGGTCCGGTTCATCGCGAGCCGCTCCGCCGTGCCGGTCGAGCCGCTGTGCTCACGGTCGGACCGGAGGAGCGGCGGGGCTGTGGGGTCGGTACGCCGTCGGTCGTAGGTCATGCCTGCTCCGGAGCCGTCCGGCGGGACGGCTGGATGTCGCGGCCGGTAGACGACCAGTTGTCGAGCCGGTCGTGCGGGAATGCCGCGGCGCGTACCGGCCCCGCCTCCCTGTCCCCATGGCGGACATCGCAGAATGGCGGGGAGAGACCGTCCACGACCGGCGGATGGCACGCCAGGGCTGACCGGAGCGCACATATGAACGACGACGAACCCGTCCTGCTGCACACCGAGGGCCACTCCCTGCGGATCACGCTCAACCGTCCGCGGGCCCTCAACGCACTCACACACACCATGGTGCGGCTCATCGATGACGCGCTCACCGAGGCCGAGCAGGACGAGAAGATCACCGCCGTCGTCGTCACCGGTGCCGGTGAGCGCGGCCTGTGCGCCGGTGGCGACATCCGGTCGATCTACCAGGACGCGCGCAGGGGCGGCCACGCGTCGGTGGACTTCTGGCGCGACGAGTACCGGCTGAACGCCCGCATCGCCCGTTTCCCCAAGCCGTACGTAGCCCTCATGGACGGCATCGTCATGGGCGGCGGAGTCGGCGTGTCGGCGCATGGCGACGTCCGTATAGTCACCGAGCGCTCCCGCGTCGCCATGCCGGAGACCGGCATCGGATTTGTACCCGATGTAGGAGGTACCCGGCTGCTCGCGACGGCCCCCGGCGAGCTCGGCACCCACCTGGCGCTCACCGGCCAGGCCATCGGTGCGGCGGACGCACTGCTGTGCGGGCTCGCCGACCACTTCGTACCGTCGCGGCGGCTGCCGGAGCTCACCACCGCCATCACCGCCTGCGCCACCCCCGACGCGGTGTCCCGGACCGTGCGACAGTACGCGGGCGACGCGCCCGCAGGGGGACTCGCCTCACAGCGGGCCTGGATCGATGACTGCTACACGGCCGGGACGGTCGAGGAGATCATCAGCCGGCTCCGCGACACCGGCCTGACCGAGGCGAAGGAGGCCGCGGAGACACTCCTGGCCAACTCGCCCACCGCGGTCAAGGTGACACTGGCAGCCGTGCGGCGCGCGAGGCGGCTCGACAGCCTGGAGGCGGCACTCGACCAGGACTTCCGCGTCTCGTGCCGGGCCTTCACCGGACACGACCTGACCGAGGGCGTACGCGCCCAGATCATCGACAAGGACCGCTCCCCGCAGTGGAACCCGGCCGCGCTCGCCGATGTCACCGACGCGACGGTCGCCCGGTACTTCGAGTCGCTCGGCGAGCAGGAACTCGGCCTCGCCCACGTCTGACGCCTTGCGCGGCGGGGCGGGCACCACCACGGGGGCATCGGGCCCGCCCGATGCCCCCGGCCCACTCACAGCAGGCCCGGCCCCGTGACCGTACGGAAGGGCAGCCGGAGCAGGTCGGCCACCGCCCTGAAGCCCCTGGAACGGTGTCCCGTGCACAGGGCCCAGTGATGCCCGATCCCGGTCGCCGACCAGGCATCCGTCCACTCACCCTGGGTCGAAACCGAAATCGACCCGGGAGGTGGTGTTACCGACCTCCAGCAGCGGACCGGGGACCACCTCACCCGCCGAGGCGATGAGGATGAACGAACCGTCCGCCTCCAGTGTTGCGGGGGTCGGAGCCGATCCGGTGGGCGCGCTCCAGGAGCGCGGCGACGGGGTGCGTCGCGGAGGTCATGAGGGTTCCTTCGGGAGAGAAGCGTGCGGATGCCGTCGGAATACGCGGCCGTACGAGAGCGGGGCGGGCCGTTGCGGTCAGGCGCCCCAGCCGGCCTGCTGGCCGCCGACCCGGTCGGCGGCGATGCGCTCCTGGTTGCCGGTCGCGAGGTAGGCGGCGTACGGATCGCGCGCCAGCCCCGTTTCCTCGCGCACCTCGGCCACCAGCGGCGGTACGTCGGTGTTGTACGCGTCCATCAGGACGGCGTTGGCGGCGAGGACATCGCAGGACCGCCGGGCCGTGGCCAGGTCGTCGGCGTCGACCAGCAGCGCCTTGGCCGTCGCCTTTTGCACATTGGCGACCGACCGGATCACGGCAGGGATCTTCGCCTCGATGTTGTGGCACTGGTCGAGCATGAAGTTGATGTCGGCCTCCTCGCGCAGACCGCCGTTGCCGGCCACCTTGTGCATGATCCGGAAGAGCTGGAACGGGTCGGCGGCCCCCGCCATCAGGTCGTCGTCCGCGTGGAAGCGGGAGTTGAAGTCGAACGCGCCGAGCTTCCCCTCGCGCAGGAGGAGCGCGACGATGAACTCGATGTTGGTGCCCGGTGCGAGATGTCCCGTGTCGACGACGACGCGTGGTATATGAATCGTTTCATCAGATACGTACGCTAGGTTTGCCGCTGAATATCAGCCAAGAAGTCAGTCAAGTTTCTTCTTGATTTGAATCAATTCACCTCCGCTGATTGTTGGCATGTGACCAGAAGGTCACGTACCTTTTCCGTATGGACGTTGTGTTCAAGGCTCTGGCAGACCCGACCCGGCGCAGCCTGCTCGACGCGCTCTTCAGCGAGGACGGGCAGACACTGAGTGCGCTGGAGGCCCGCTTCAAGATCACGCGGTTCGCGGTGATGAAGCACCTCAAGCTGCTGGAGGCGGCCGGCCTGGTCGTCACCCGGCGCCGGGGCCGGGAGAAGCTCCACTTCCTGAACCCGGTGCCCATTCGGCTCGTCCACGACCGGTGGGTGAGCAAATACGCCGAGCCCTGGGCCGCGGGGCTCAGTGGCCTCAGGAGCCAACTGGAGGTTCCCATGGAGAAGATCTTCGAGATTTACATCCGTACCACTCCGGAACGCCTCTGGGAGGCGATCACCGACCCGGAGATCAGAAGCAGGTACAACTTCGGCGTTCGCGTCGCGTCCGACTGGGCACCCGGATCGCGGTTCGAGATGGGTGCCCCGGGCGCCCCGGGGCTGCTCGGCGAGGGGCAGAATCTTGAGGTCGACCCGCCGCGCAGGCTCGTCCAGAGCATGGTGGCGCTCTGGAGCGACGAGGTGAAGAGCGAAGGGGCGACCCGCGTCACATGGGAGATCGAACCGGTCGGGGACTCCTGCCGGCTGACCGTCACCCATGACGAGCTGCGCGAGGGTGCCAACGAGGAGCTGTACGGCGGTTGGCCGATGATCCTCTCGGGGCTCAAGACCTGGCTGGAGACCGGTGAACTGCTCACCACACCGGGCTCGCTCATGTACGGCACTCAGTAGCGGCCCGCGAATGGCGCCCGGACACTCCGACGCGAACGAACTCTCAGCCCCGCCGCCCGGTCCGGCCCGGCCGCAATGCCCGTACGAGGGCGAAGAGCCGGTCCTCGTTGCCCGACAGGCCCGCGCCCCTGAGCGCTTCATCGGCCTCCTTGATCGGGGAGGCGAGCAGCGGGATGTACAAGGGCGCGTCGGCCGGGTCCGTGAGCACGGCCCGGGCCGCCTCCAGCAACCGTACGTACGCCTGGGCGGCTGCCCGTTCGTCATGGCGCATCTCAGCATCTCCTGGTCAGAGTGTCGGACCGTCAAGCATTCCTCATGGGTGTGACAACGGCGGGCGCCGGGCTCCTGCGGGTGCCTCCACCTCCAGGTACCTTCGCCGCCGCGGCCCCCGGTAGAGCAACGCCGTCCACCCCAGCTCTCGCAGAACGGCCTCGCAGCGGGACAGTTCCTCCGCCTCGTCGTGTGCGGCCCCGCTGCCCGGCGGACCCGTCCATTCCACGCGTACGGAACCGGGGGACTCGCCCTCACTCACCCGATAGCCTGTCGCGGCCCGCGCCCCGGACACATCGACAGCCGATGCCGGTATTCCCGCGGCCTCCAGAGTGAGCGCGACGGCCCGGGCCATCCTGTGCAGCTCCCACGGGGCCGGAACCCTCTCGGGCTCCGCCGCCCCGGTGTTGGCGAGCCGGCGGATCTGCAGCAGGCCCTCGAAGGCGGTCCGCACCACCGCGGCCCGCTTGTCCTCCCGTCCGTACTCCGGCGGTCCGTCGCCGGTGGCGGGCTGGAACCCGGTCTCCTCCGAGGCGTTCATCAGTGTCCCCTTCGCCGGTGCCGTTCTCCGTGGTCAAGTGTGCGCCGCCGCACTGACAACGGGCTGCGTCGCGCCGGCCCTGACCGAGTCGGCCGACTTCGCGATAATGGCGCCGCGCCCCGGACAACGCCGGACAGATGTTCCGGGGCTTCCCGGTGATGCGCGGGCTCCACGAGCTGCTCCGGTATCTCACCGAAGCCCTGTCCCTGCCCGCGGCCAGGCCCCTGCACGCCGAGATCCGGGGCGCGCTGGAAGCGGCGGCACACCGCGACGAGGTCGCCGCGCTCCTGGCGCGCACCAGTGATCTCGTACGCACCACCATCCCCCGGCGCAGCAAGCGCAGCCACCGCGGCGCCGACCTCACCGGCGCCCTGTTCCTCACCCAGGCCCAGCTCAACGCCGCCAGGGGCGACCAAGCCACCGCACTCTCGTCGGCCCTGCCCCGCCCCTCGCACTGGACCGCTCCCGGGCCGCGCGAACGCACCAGCCTGTAAATCCGGATAAAACAGGCATAATCCAAGGAAATTCACGGCGTGCCCCGCCCCCGCCCCCGCTCTCCCAAAGACAGAGGGCCGCCCGCGAACTGTTGAGGGTGCTGGTTCGTTGGACAATGTGGCCTACATGCAAGAGTGTCCAGAACACCGGACCCGAGGAGCCGCACATGCCCACCCCCATCGAAGTCGGCCGCACCCGCCGTATCCGTACCGGTCCGGAAGGACCCGGCGGATCCGACGGCACCGGCGGCCGTACGCGGCTCGTGGAGCAGCTCATGGCACGGTTCCCCCACGTCCCGAAGGAAGCCGTCTTCAAGGAGGACCTGCTGCGCGGCGGGCTGGCGTTCGACGAGTCGGCGCTCAGTGACAATGAGGACGGCGACATCAAGCCGAAGTCGTACTTCATCTTCTCCTTCGACCACAGCACACTGCCCGAGCTGGGCGCCGCGGCCCTGCGCCGCCCGCCGGAGGAGATCGTGCTCACCGGCGGTCCATACGACTTGCGCCGCACCGTGGTCTCGGTGCGGGTCAACCCTGCATCGCCCTACCGGGTGGCGGCAGGCAGCGACGGCATGCTCGGGCTCTACCTCGACGGTGCGCGCATCTGCGACGTAGGCCTGCCCCCGATGCCGGACTACTACCGGCACACGCTCGAGAACGGCAAGTCCGTCATGGAGGTGGCGCCCACCATTCAGTGGGGTTATCTGATCTACCTCACCGTCTTTCGCGTCTGCCAGTACTTCGGCGCCAAGGAGGAGTGCCAGTACTGCGACATCAACCACAACTGGCGCCAGCAGAAGGCGGCAGGCCGGCCCTACACCGGGGTCAAGGACGTCAAGGAGATCCTGGAAGCGCTGGCCATCATCGACCGGTACGACACGGCGAAGGCATCCACCGCCTACACGCTCACCGGCGGCGCCATCACCTCCCACATCGGCGGCCTCGGCGAGGCGGACTTCTACGGACAGTACGCGCAGGCCATCGAGGAGCGGTTCCCTGGCCGCTGGACCGGTAAGGTCGTCGCCCAGGCACTGCCGAAGGCCGATGTACAGCGCTTCCACGACTACGGCGTGAAGATCTATCACCCCAATTACGAAGTGTGGGACCGCCGTCTGTTCGGGCTGTACTGCCCCGGCAAGGAACGCTACATAGGGCGGGACGAGTGGCACCGCCGCATCCTGGATTCCGCCGACGTCTTCGGCCCGCGCAATGTCATCCCCAACTTCGTGGCAGGCGTGGAGATGGCACAGCCCGACGGCTTCGCCACGATCGACGAGGCCATCGCCTCCACCACCGAGGGACTGCGCTATTTCATGTCGCACGGCATCACGCCGCGCTTCACCACCTGGTGCCCCGAGCCCACCACCCCGCTGGGCAGGACCAACCCGGACGGTGCGCCGCTCGAGTACCACATCAGGCTGCTCGATGCCTACCGCGCGACGATGGAGGAGTACGGACTGTCCTCGCCACCCGGATACGGTCCCGCCGGCCCCGGCCGCGCGGTGTTCTCGGTGAGTTCCTTCATGGACAGCCTCCCGCCGGAGTCCACCGACGCCTCTTGATCTCGCGCGCGCCTCGGCCGGCCGACTCCCCGCCGTGTCCCACGACACGGCGGGGCACCGGCCGCCGGACGGCCTGCACACCCCGCCCGGGCTCAGGCGCGATACTCCGCGGTGCGTTCCGGGGACGCCGCCGCCAGAGCCTCGGTGACCGCGTCGGTATCACCCCTGCTGCCGTACACCGGCGTTCCGGGCTGCTGGCGCCACGACTCGTCGAGGCCCCCCGCGTCCACGGTGTCGAAGCCCAGTTCGTCGATCAGGTCCCGTACCGCCTGCTTGGCGTCCGGATCGTCCCCGGCGACCGGCATGGCCTGGCGGCCGGCGGAGCCCTGGGGGAGGCCCCGGCCGAGGATGTCCTGAGCGTACGTAGCGTTGAAGGCCTTGATCACCGGGTGTCCGATCTGCCCCTCGGTCCAGCGGCTCTCCGCCAAGCCGTCTTCGATGGCCGCGATCCGGCCGTCGCGCTGCGGATAGTAATTGCCTGTGTCGATGACCACCGCGTCCCGGGCCGCGCCGTCGAGGAAGCCCCCGGGCAGTCCGGGAACCGCTTTGAGCGGCACGGCCACGACGACGATGCGCGCCCCGCGTGCCGCGTCGGCGGCCATGACAGGGGTGGCGCCGGTCTCCTCGGCGAGCGCAGTGAGGGTCTGCGGGCCGCGTGAGTTGGCGACGGACACGTCGTGTCCGAGCGCGGTGAGGCGGCGGGTCAGATTGCCGCCGATGTTGCCCGCCCCGATGATGCCGATCTTCATGGTCCGGCCTTCCGTGTCTGTGGATTGCGTGGAACCCGTGCCGTCGCGCGGAATCGGTTCTTCACCCGGAAGCCGGATGGGGTGCGGCGAGCGCGGGCACGTACAGAGAAGAATTGCGAACCGATTGCCCCGCTCGGAGGCGGTGCTTGTGCTGCACGGTATCGACGTCAGCTCGCATCAGTCGTCCTACGACACGGACGGCCTGGACTTCGTCTTCGTCAAGGCCACCGAGGGCCGCTCCTATGTCAATCCGCACCTCACCAGGCAGACCGGCCGCGCCAGGGACGCCGGTTGTGTTGTCGGTTTCTACCATTTCCTGTGGCCGGGTCACACGAAGGCCCAGGCGGCGTACTTCGTCAGCAAGGCGCCCGAGCGGGCCGGTGATCTCCTCGCCGTCGACTGGGAGGAGACCGGAGAGGGAACGCACGCGGGCAACGCGGACAAGGACCGCTTCATCCGCGAGGTGAAGCGGCTCCGCCCCCGGAACCGCGTCCTGCTCTACTGCAACCGCTCCTTCTGGCTGAACCACGACACGACGTCGTACGCGGGCGACGGGCTCTGGATCGCCGACTACGTCAGCCCGGGCAAACCGCGCATCACGGCATCGTGGCGCATCCACCAGTACACCGATCACCCCCTGGACAGGAACGTCGCCGACTTCTCCTCGCCGCAGGCCCTGTGCGACTGGGCGGCGGGGGCTGACCCGTCGGTCCCGTAGCGGCTTCGTCTCCCCGACGCTCCTTCATCCGTCAACTCCGCTACCACGTCTATCGGCCAATGGGGTGACCTTGGCAGCCGCCGGTGTAGTGCTGACGGCGATGTCGCACCGGGCCGCCGGCCGCGGGTCCATCCTGATGGCCGAGTGCCGCAACCGGCCGTCGACCGAAGGAGTACCGCAGTGACGACGAGGGGCCCCGCAGTATCGGTGAAAGCCGATACCGACTACGCGGACGAACTGCCGGTCCGGCGGAGGCAACCGGGCAATGTGGTGATCAAGTGGGCGACCACCACCGACCACAAGACCATCGGCACGATGTACCTGGTCACGTCGTTCGCGTTTTTCTGCATCGGCGGGATCATGGCGCTCCTCATGCGAGCCGAGCTCGCCAGGCCGGGTACCCAGATCGTGTCGAACGAGCAGTTCAACCAGGCGTTCACCATGCATGGCACGATCATGCTGCTGATGTTCGCGACGCCGCTGTTCGCCGGGTTC
>DATCWZ010000486.1:0-8206 GCA_036566065.1 Streptomyces sp.
CTCGTGCCTCGCCGTACCCGTCCGCATCGCCAGCGCCACCCGCCGGGAGGGTGCCGGATCGGCGAAGCGGCCCGTGGCGAGCGCGTCGTTGTGCCCGGTCTCCACGGTCACAGCGGTACGCGGCAGCAGCGTCACCCCGAGCCCGCCGGCCACCAGTTGCACCAGCGTGGAGAGTCCGGCCGCCGTCGTCGTCACCGGCGCCCCGCCCGTGCGGCCCGCCTCCCGGCAGATGTCCAGCGCCTGGTCGCGCAGGCAGTGCCCCTCGTCGAGCAGCAGCAGCGGCAGATCGCGCAGCGCCTCCCGGGGAATGTCGGCGCGTCCGCCCAGCCAGTGCCGCCGCTCCATCACCAGGACGAAGTCCTCGTCGAACAGGGGCAGTTCGGTGACGCCCGGCACCCCCAGCGGTACGGCGAGCAGCAGGAGGTCCAGCCGCCCGGCGGCCAGCCCCTCCAGCAGCGACGCGGTCTGCTCCTCGTGCACCTGGAGGTCGAGGTCCGCGTACCGCTGACGCACCAGCCGGAGCACCGTGGGCAGCAGATACGGGGCGACGGTCGGGATCACCCCGAGCCTGAGCACCCCGGTGAACGGCGCCCTGACCGCCTCCGCCTCCTCCATCAGCGCGCCGACGGCCTCCAGCACCACCCGGGCCCGCACAGCGAGCCGCTCCCCGGCGGGCGAGAGCAGGACCTTGCGCGTCGTACGCTCGATGAGCTGGACACCCAGTGCCTCCTCCAGCGCCGACACGGCCCCGGAGAGCGCCGGCTGACTCATCCCGATTGCTGCCGCCGCGTCCCGGAAGTGCAGATGTTCCGCCACGGCCGCGAAGGCGCGAAGCTGCGAAATGCTGGGTTGTTTGGCCCTATTGCCCTGGAATACATGGGCCACTGATAGGTACCTCCGATCATCGTGACCGAGTATAGCTATTTCACTGATCAATGCACTCTGTGCCATGGTGGGGCTGTCCAACCCTCAGGAACTCCCCTCACAAGGGGGAGGTCCGACCTTGCAAGGAGTGCGCGTGCTCACTGTCGGTGACAAGTTCCCCGAGTTCGACCTGACCGCTTGTGTATCGCTGGAGAGCGGCAAGGAGTTCGAGCAGATCAACCACAAGACGTACGAGGGTCAGTGGAAGATCATCTTCGCGTGGCCGAAGGACTTCACCTTCGTGTGCCCCACCGAGATCGCCGCCTTCGGCAAGCTGAACGGCGAGTTCGCGGACCGCGACGCGCAGATCCTCGGCTTCTCGGGTGACTCCGAGTTCGTGCACCACGCCTGGCGCAAGGACCACCCGGACCTGACCGAGCTGCCCTTCCCGATGATGGCCGACCCGAAGCACGAGCTCATGCGTGACCTCGGCATCGAGGGCGCGGACGGCTACGCGCAGCGCGCCGTCTTCATCGTCGACCAGAACAACGAGATCCAGTTCACCATGGTGACCGCCGGTTCCGTCGGCCGTAACCCCAAGGAGGTCCTGCGGGTCCTGGACGCCCTGCAGACCGACGAGCTGTGCCCGTGCAACTGGAACAAGGGTGAGAACACCCTCGACCCGGTCGCGCTCCTCTCGGGCGAGTGAGCTGACACCGACATGGCACTCGACGAACTGAAGGCCGCCGTACCGGACTTCGCCAAGGACCTGAGGCTGAACCTCGGTTCGGTCATCGGCAACAGCGAACTGCCCGAGCAGCGGCTCTGGGGCACCGTCCTGGCCTGCGCGATCGCCTCGCGCTCGCCCAGGGTGCTGCGCGAGCTGGAGCCGGAGGCGAAGGCCCGCCTCTCCGCGGAGGCGTACACCGCGGCGAAGTCGGCCGCGGCCATCATGGCGATGAACAACGTCTTCTACCGGACCCGGCACCTGCTCTCGGACCCGGAGTACGGGACGCTGCGTACGGGCCTGCGGATGAATGTCATCGGCAAGCACGGTGTGGAGAAGGACGACTTCGAGCTGTGGTCGCTGGCCGTCTCGGCGATCAACGGCTGCGGCCAGTGCCTGGACTCGCACGAGCAGGTGCTGCGCAAGGCGGGCATGGACCGCGAGACGATCCAGGAAGCGGTCAAGATCGCCGCGGTGATCCAGGCGGTGGGTGTAACGCTCGACGCCGAGGCCGTCCTCGCCGAGGCCGTCCTCGCCGAGTAACCCGCGCGCGTACCGCTCGTACAAGAGGGGCCCCCAGGACGACCGATCGTCCCGGGGGCCCTTCGTGACGCCCGTCGGCGGCGCGCGTCACGGGGCCAGGCCCGCTTCGGGCGCCGGTTCCGCGCCGCCGACGGTTTTCGGCTCGATGCCGGTTGGCCCGGGTGCCGGTGCGGGCCGGGGGGCCGGCGCGTGGGCCAGGGCCTGTTCTTCGCCGTACGACCGCAGGTAGCCGACCACCGTGTTGGTCACGGCCACCAGCGGTACGGCGACGACCGCGCCGCCGATGCCCGCGATCATGCCGCCCGCCGCGACCGCCAGGACGACGGCCAGCGGATGAACGCGCACCGCGCGGCCGAGGATGAACGGCTGCAGGATGTGGCCCTCGATCTGCTGCACCGCGAGCACCACGACCAGCACCATCAGCGCGGCGAACACGCCCTGGGTGACGAGCGCGACGACCACCGCGAGCGCGCCGGACATCACCGCGCCGACGAGCGGGATGAAGGCGAACAGGAAGATGAAGACGGCCAGCGGCACGGCCATCGGCACATCGAGGAAGTAGATGCCGAGCCCGATGAAAATGGCGTCGATCAGGGCCACAATCACCGTGCCCCGCACATAGGCGGTCAGCGTCCGCCACGCGCGCGGTCCGGCCCCGGCGACTCCGGGCCTCGCCTGGGCGGGTACCAGCTTGAGCACCCATTGCCAGATGCGCTTCCCGTCGTACAGCAGGAAGAGCGTCGAGAACATCGCGAGCAGTATCCCGGTGAGGACCTCGACCATCACGGTGACGCCCTGCAGTCCGGCGGAGGTGATCTCCTCGGTGTTGGTGCTGATGGTGTCGCTGAGGTTCTTCGCGATGTCGTTGATCTGCGACTCGGTGACATGGAAGGGGCTGTCGAGCAGCCACAGCTTCAGCTCGTCGATACCGTCGCGCACCTTGTCGGACAGCGTGTCGAGGTTGTCCATCACCTGCCACACGACGAACCAGCCGACGAGGCCCATGATGACAAAGCCGAGTATCGCGGTGACGGCGGTGGCGAGCCCGCGCGGCAGGCCGATCCGTCTCAGCCGTACGACGGTCGGCTGGAGCATAGCGGTGACGAGCAGTGCGGCGACGAAGGCCAGGACGACGAGTTGGACGGCGCTGATGACCCGCATCAGCACCCAGAGCGTGCCTGCCAGGACGAGCAGCCGCCAGCCCGCCTCGGCGGCCACCCGCATCCCCCACGGGATGGCGGCGACCGGATCGGGTCTCGCCGCGATGGCGGGGGCGTAGTCGGGCGGTGGCGGCACATGCTCCCCGGCCCCGACAGAGGCCGGGGGAACGGCAGGGGCCGGAGTCGGCGGTGGCGTTACGGCGTGGTGCTCGCCCTCGGGGCGCCCTTCTTCCAGGCGTGCCCCCAGCTCGGTCAGTCCGGCACCGAGTTGGCCCAGCCACCCCGGAAGTCTCGACATGATGCCTTCCCTCTCCCCGCCTGCTCCCTCCACTCCCCAGGAGCGGTCCGGTTCCGACCGTACACGCGTGAAAGCCCCGCACCAGTAGGACGGTGCGGGGCCATACAAGGTTGAACGGGAACCCTGCCGGGTTCGGCCGGTCTAGTACCAGTGGTTGGCCTGCCAGAACGACCAGGCGCCGCACGGGCTCTGGTACCGGTTGTTCATGTAGCTGAGGCCCCACTTGATCTGGGTGGCGGGGTTGGTCATCCAGTCGGCGCCCGCGGACGCCATCTTGGAGCCGGGCAGCGCCTGGACCAGGCCGTACGCGCCGGAGGAGGCGTTGGTGGCGCGGTAGTTCCAGCCCGACTCGTGGTTCACGATGTTGCTGAAGCACTGGAACTGGTCCCCGGGCATCATCGACCGGGCCATCGCCTGGACATCGGACACGCTGTAGGAGGACTGCGCGGCGAACGACGACGCGTCGCGCAGGGAGGACCGGCTGGCGCGTTCGGCCGCGTCCGCCTTCTCCTGCCGCTCCTTCTCCAGCTTGTCCTCGGCCGCCTGCTTCTTCGCCTTGGCGTCCTTGGCTGCCTGGATACGGGCCGATTCCTCGGCGGACGTCTTCGCCGCCGCTTCCGCCGCGGATGCCTGGGCGTCGGCCTGCTGCGTGAGCGAAGCGGTCTGGACCTGGGCCTGCTGGCCCGCGGGGATGTCGGCGAGCAGCGTGGTGTCGGCCGCAGTAGCCTCGAAGTTGTTGGCGTCGGCGGTGGGAGCGCCGCCCGTCGCCACGCCTACGACGGCTCCTACGGTGGTGACCGCTGTGGCCGATGCCACGGCGAACCCCCGAACCGAGATCCGGCTCACACGGTGTCCTTCCAGCGTCGCCCGCTTAGGTGACCTCGCGGGCGCAATCGTGCCCCTGGCACTGGCCTCCGTACTGCTTGGGTCACGGGAGACACGGGCCCGTTGGGCAGCCCCCGTGACGGAGGTGCCGCATGGTGCTGGCGGGCGGCATACGGGCGTCGATTATTGAGTTGTGTGGTACGAGGCGCCTCTGGAGGTGCCGGAGTGCCGTATGCGGGGCCTGACGGAAGCAAGACTCTGCCGGACAGGGACGCCGCGAGGCAATTCTGCGTTACGTGTGAAAGCTCACACCCCGTTTGGACCAAGTGTTTTACGGAAATGACGGCCCAGCACGCCGCCGCCCGGCTAAGCTGTTGCGCTTGCCGGGCGACTTCAGTGGGTCATTCCGGGTCAGATATGGCCTTCCTCCAGCATTTCGGTCACCAGTGCGGCAATGGGCGACCGCTCGGAGCGGGTGAGGGTCACATGCGCGAACAGCGGATGGCCCTTCAGCCTCTCGACCACGGCGACAACTCCGTCGTACCGCCCGACCCTGAGGTTGTCGCGCTGCGCCACGTCATGCGTGAGCACAACCCGGGAATTCGTCCCGATCCGGGACAACACGGTCAGCAGGACGTTCCGTTCGAGTGACTGCGCCTCGTCGACGATCACGAACGCGTCGTGCAGCGAGCGGCCCCGGATGTGGGTGAGCGGCAGGACCTCCAGCATCCCGCGGCCCAGCACCTCTTCGATGACCTCGCGCCCTGCGACCGCGGACAGCGTGTCGAAGACGGCCTGCGCCCAGGGGCTCATCTTCTCGGCCTCGGTGCCGGGGAGGTAGCCGAGCTCCTGTCCGCCGACCGCGTACAGCGGGCGGAAGACCATCACCTTCTGGTGCTGCCGTCGCTCCAGCACCGCCTCCAGGCCCGCGCAGAGGGCAAGCGCGGACTTGCCGGTGCCCGCCCTGCCGCCCATCGACACGATGCCGACCTCTGGGTCGAGGAGGAGGTCCAGCGCGACGCGCTGCTCGGCGCTGCGGCCGTGGATCCCGAAGGCTTCGCGGTCGCCCCGTACGAGTCGTACGTTGCCGTCGGCCGTCACCCTTCCGAGTGCCTTGCCGCGCTCGGACTGGAGGACCAGGCCGGTGTGCACGGGCAGCTCGGCCGCCTCGGGTACGTACAGCGTGTCCTCGCTGAACAGCAGGTCCACCTGATCGGCGGAGAGCGCCAGCTCCGACATGCCCGTCCACCCGGAGTCGGTGACGGCCAGTTCGGCGCGGTACTCCTCGGCGAGCAGCCCGACCGATGACGCCTTGATCCGCAGGGGCAGGTCCTTGGAGACGACCGTGACGTCGTACCCCTCGGCCTGGAGGTTGCGGGCCACCGCGAGAATCCGTGAGTCGTTGTCCCCCAACCGGTAGCCGGCGGGCAGGACGCCGGGGTCGGAATGGTTGAGCTCGACACGGAGCGTCCCGCCGAGATCCCCGAGCGGGATCGGGGCGTCCAGCCGGCCGTACCGGATGCGGAAGTCGTCCAGCAGGCGCAGGGCCTGGCGGGCGAAGTAGCCGAGCTCCGGGTGGTGGCGTTTGGCCTCCAGCTCCGTGACCACGACGATCGGCAGCACGACCTCGTGCTCGTCGAACCGGGCCATGGCGTTGGGGTCGGCCAGCAGCACGCTGGTGTCGAGAACATAGGTGCGCCTGTCGGGCATGCGGCGCTTACTGGTCACCACGGAAGGACGTACCCCCTCGGACGAGGTCGGGGAGTGCGACGGATGTCGCGGAACTTCCCAAAGGGAGAGGAACGGACCGGGTTCGGGCCCCATGCGCGGGCCGGACACCGGCCCTCCGCGTCGGCCGCACGATGCGTACGGTCCTTCGTGTGCAATGGGCCTCCCGGGCGAGCGGCCCTTATGCCGCTCACTTGGCTGCGATATCCGCCTGGTTCAAAACCGGACATCGACCTGACAGGGATATTCCCTCGAACAGGCAAAGCCATGCCATCCGTGGTGGTCCGGCGGGGTGACGCCCCCGCGTGTCAGGCGCCGTACCGGCGGTGGCGTGCCGAGTAGTCGCGCAGGGCCCGCAGGAAGTCGACCTTGCGGAAAGCCGGCCAGAAGACTTCGCAGAAGTAGTACTCCGAATGGGCACTCTGCCACAGCATGAAACCGGACAGCCGCTGCTCGCCGCTGGTACGGATCACCAGGTCCGGGTCGGGCTGCCCGCGTGTGTACAGGTGTTCGGAAATCAGGTCCGTGGAGACGATCTCGGCGAGCTCCTCGAAGGTCGTGCCCTTCGACGAGTGCTCCAGCAGCAGCGACCGCACCGCGTCGGCGATCTCCTGGCGCCCGCCGTAGCCGACGGCGACGTTGACGATTATCCCGTCGATGTCCGAGGTGGCCTGTTCCGCCTCCTTGAGGACCGTCTGGGTCCTGGCGGGCAGCAGGTCGAGCGTGCCGACGTGATGGATCCGCCACCGTCCGTCCGCCGCGAGGTTGGAGACGGTGTTCTCGATGATGCCGAGCAGCGGGGTCAGCTCCGACTCGGGCCGGTCGAAGTTGTCCGTGGACAGCAGCCAGAGCGTGACGACCTCGACCTTGGACTCGTTGCACCATCCGAGCAGCTCGGAAATCTTGTCGGCGCCTGCCTGGTGCCCCTGCACGGGCGAGCCGCCGGACGCCTTCGCCCAGCGCCGGTTGCCGTCGAGGATGACTCCGATGTGCTTGGGTACCTGGGCGTGGTCCAGTCGCCCTTCCACCCGGCGTGCGTAGAGCCCGTACACCAGGTCGCGCAAGTTCACTGAAGTCACCCTCTCGGTTCCGTACGGGCCGGGGGACCCGTCTTCCCCGTCGCCGGGGGCCCGGGGTCGCCCCCCGTGGGGGGATCGCCCCGCGGCCGGCGCGGTCTGCACGGACCCGGTCCGCACGGCCACACGGACCGCACGTGTCGGCGTTCCCCGGAGCGGCCACATTACTGCGCATGGGTCACGCGGGCCCAACCGGTCTGTCACAAGTCCGTGATAAAGAGGGAATCGTGACTGATTCCGCTCCCTACCGCGCCGCCCTTCGCGCTACGACTCCGTGACTCCTCCCTCTCATGGGTGAGGGGGCTTCTCGCTATGCCGGGTTGGCGTACGTGACACGCGTCTTCGAGGTGTGCCGGTAGGCGTCCCCGCGTTCCTGCAAGGCCCCGTTGTGGAGCGAGCAGTGATCCCGCAGCATCTCGCCCAGCGCGATCGTCTGGCCCACGGTGGGCCGCATGAGGAACTTGTACGCACGGATCACCCGGCCCACCCCCTTCCACGCCGGTTCGCTTCATCACACTACGCTCTGCATATGTCACCGTGCGTCGAGTGTGCGGCAACTGAAGGAGAACGTGGCCGCGCCGGCCGCTCCGGAGCTGTCCGTCGCCGAGCTGAAGCAGATCGACGAGTTCGCCGTGGACACCGCGGGCGCCAATATCTGGGCCGGACGCGTCTGAGCAAAAAACGGGCCGGTCCGTGGGGGGGGTTACGGACCGGCCCGAGGGGGGGTTTCCACCATAACCCTTCGTAAGTGCTGCTGCGTGCCACGCCACCGAATAATCACTCTCCGGATTCACCGGACTGCGGTACGAGCATGCGGATCCGGCCTCTCCGCGGGCCGCTCCGGCACTCCGGGCCCGTCCCGGATGGCGGGGCGCCGGGGACTCGCGCGGGGCGGATTCCGGCGTGTCGGCCCGCGGGATTTCGCCGTCGTGACGACGCCCGGCCGCGCTGCGGCAGCTTGCCAGCCGGGGCCGGATGGGCGGCG
>DATCWZ010000607.1:0-5400 GCA_036566065.1 Streptomyces sp.
ATGCCCGCGCTGATGGCGGGGTTCACCATCGACCGTACGGCCGCCGCCCGGATGCTTCCCGGCAGCGAACTCCACCCCGTGACGCTCCCGGGCGGCAAGGGGCTGCTCGTCATCACGGTCGTCAACTACCTGCACACCGACATCGGACGGTACATCGAGTACTCCATCGCGATCGCCTGCACGCACGGGTCCCGGCCGGCGCCGCCTCTGCTGCCGGGGCTGCTGAGGGGCACATTCGGCACCGGGCAGTACGTCGTGGACCTGCCCGTCAGCAGCGAACTCTCGGTGAAGGGCGGCAAGGGCATCTGGGGAATGCCCAAGCACCGGGCCAGCCTGGACTTCAAGGTGAGCGACTCGGCGGTGTCGAGCCAGTACGAGGACGACGGACACCTCGGGATGTACATCGAGATCGAGCGTCCCCCGGCGACCCGCCTGCCGCTGCGTGCGTCAGCGGTCAACTACTGCGCCTTCCGCGGCATGCTGATGAAGTCGTCCGTCTTCTTCGAGGGCAGAGCCGATGTGGCGTTCGGCAGGCGCGCACGGGCGCGTCTCGTGGTCGGGGACGCGCCCCGGGTAGCCGGGCTGCACGATCTCCGGATCGCCGCCGACCCGCTCTTCACCGCGTATCTCACCGCTGAACGGGGCGTGCTCGACGACCACTTCGAGTGCTGGTTCCTCGCCGGCGACGAACCGGGGCGCACATACGGCGAGCCGCTGGACAGCGTGGTCGGCCTCGGTACGTCGCAGACATGGCCGGAACCGCCGGTCATCGACGTCGGGCGCCCGCACCTCGGGGGGTCCGAGAGAACGGAGTCGACCCATGATCATCACTGACTGGCAGGCCCGCCATGGCCTCACGGCCGCGGAACATCAGACCCAATTCGACCGGCTCACCGGGCTCGGTTACCGGCTGATCAAGATCTCGGGCTACGAACTGGGGGCACAACCGCGGTTCGCGAGTGTATGGGCCGTGCAGGGCGGCAGTGCCTGGCAGGCACGGCACGGTATTTCCGCGGCCGAGTACCAGAGTGCGGTGACGTCGCTGGGCGGAAGCGGCTTCCGCCCGGTCGACCTGTCGGTGTTCCGCTCCGGCGGAAACGTCCTGTTCAGTGCGATCTGGGAGCAGGAACAGGGTGTGGAATGGGTCGCCCGGCACGGCCTGACCGGCGCCGAGTACCAGTCGTTGTTCAATGACCTGTCGGGCCGGGGCTTCCGCCTGCGCTGCCTGTCTCCGTACGAGGACGCGGGCGGGGAGCGGTTCGCCTGCATCTGGGACCATTACGCCGGCCCGGCCTGGTCGGCGAGTCACGGCCTGACCGCCGACGAGTACCAGCGCGAATTCGACAGCCAACGCGACCGCGGCTTCCGGCTCGTCCGCGTCGTGGGCTACACGATCGGCGGCACCATCCGTTACGCGGGCATCTGGGAGCAGTCACCCGGACATCCGGGGACAGCGGCGCACGGTGTGGCCCACAGTGACTATCAGAGCCACTTCGACGCCAACACCGCAGCCGGTCTCCGGCTGGTCGATGTCAGCGGATTCCGGGACGGCGGCTCGGCGCGCTACACCACGGTCTGGGAAGCCACGCCCGAGGCCGACGTCAGCGGTGACGCCGCGACAGGTCTCATCGTTCCCTTCATGCAGAAGTGGGCGGTCCCGGGTTTCTCCTTCGCGGTATCACGCAACGGCTCGATCACAGCCGCTCGTGCGTACGGCTACGCGAACCGCATCACCCGCGAGATCGCCACGCCGGACCACAGCTTCCGCATCGCGAGCGTCTCCAAACCCATCACATCCACGGCTGTGCACATGCTCATCGAGCAGGGCCGGCTCGCAGCCACGGACCTGGTGTTCGGACCGGGTGCCCTGCTCGGAACCACGTACGGGACGCAGCCCTACAGCGCACGGTTGCGGGCCGTGACCCTGCAACACCTGCTGGAACACACGGCCGGTGGCTGGGTCAACAACGACGGCAACGACCCCATGTTCCAGCAGATGGCGCTGAGTCAGGACGCACTGATCACCTGGACGCTGGACAACCGGCCGCTCGACCACGACCCGGGGACGACGTACGGCTACTCGAATTTCGGCTACTGCCTGCTCGGACGGATCATCCAGCAGATCACCGGGATGTCGTACGGCGACTTCGTGCGCCATTCCGTGCTGCAGCCCAGTGGCGCCGGGCACATGTTCCTGGCGGGCGCCACGGCCCCGGACCGGGCCACCGCGGAGGCGATGTACACCGGCCTCGACCGCGCCGCGCCCTACGAGATCCGCGTCGACCGCATGGACGCCCACGGTGGCTGGGCGGCGACACCGGCTGACGTACTGCGGTTCTGTTTCTCGGTCGACGGTCTGCCCACGCCCCCCGACCTGCTGCAGCCGGCGACACGCACCGCGATGACGACCGCGTCAGCGGCGCGCCCGGTCTCGGCGACCACCCCGGGCTATGCCCGAGGCTGGGCGGTCAACAGTGTCAACACCATCTGGCACGACGGAACTCTGACCGGCACCCAGTCCATCTTGGTGCGCCCGTCGGACGGCCGCGCCTGGAGCGCCGTCTGCAACGCCGGCCGCCCGGGCACGGCCCTGGCCGACGAGTTCGACACCCTTATGTGGAAGGTGCAGCAGGTGGTCTGACCTTCCGTCGTCAGACGGCGACCACGTGCACGTCCGTCGGCGCGAGGACCGTCAGGTAGGCGTGGATGTCCCTCGGGTCGGTGGTGAAGATCACCGCACTGCCGTGCCGGGCCGCCGCCAGGGCCACCCACGCGTCCACCGCGTCCGGCCGCTTCTTCGCCGGCGGGGCCGCCCGTCCCAGAACGGTGCCGACGCGCCGCCAGTCCGCGAGGTCCGGGCCCGTCGCACAGGCCAGACACTCCGGACGGCCCGCCCTCGTCTCACGCATGGGTGACTCGGACGTACGGGCTTGCGGAACCGTGCAGTCCTTCAGGACGCCGGACAGCGCGTGCACCAGCGCCGGTTGGGGACGCCACACCTGGGCGAGGACCGGTCCGAGTACCAGCGCCCGATGCGGGGCGTTGCGCAGTCCCTCGTGGAGAGCCACCGCCTTCGCCTTGCCGTCGGCGAGCGCGATGAGCATGCCGGTGTCGTAGACCGGTACCCGTGCGCTCACGCGGCGCGTCCCGGACGGTGGCCTTGCCGGTCCCGGCCGTGGACGAGGCCCAGAGCCTCTTCGACCTCACGGCGTTCCTGCTCCGTCAGTTCCGCGGCCGGTTCCGGGACAGCCTCGGCGGGGAGTCCGTCCGCTGCCCGCTCCGCCCGGGCGATGAGGGCGTCCACCTCGGCGAACTGTTCCTCTATGGCATCGCTCTCGGCCATCTGGCGCGTAGCGGCATGTACCAGGTATGCCGAGACGTCCAGGCCCGCGCGTTCCGCGTGCTGCCTGATGCGTTCGGCCTGGTCCTGCTCCAAGCTTATGGTGATGCGCGTCTTCGCCATGAGTGCATCGTAATACGCGTATGACGTCGTTGCGAGTGCGACCGACGGTAACGGCCATGCCACCTCGGTGCAGTGTCCGCGTTCACTGGGCCACTGGAATGACGAAATGCCGGTGAGCCACATGACTCGACCGGCAATTCGTGAACGTACGTGTCCGAGGGGGGACTTGAACCCCCACGCCCGATAAAGGGCACTAGCACCTCAAGCTAGCGCGTCTGCCATTCCGCCACCCGGACCAGGTGTGTGTCGGCCGCGGCGTGTTCCCCTGCGGCGACAAGAAAAGAATACCAGGGGTTCGGGGCCGGTCTCACCTGCGTTTTCCGTGGTCAGTGCGGTGTGAGGCGCACGGGGTGGTGGGGGGGGTCCGGCCGGTGCGCCGACGCGCGTACGTTCCGTTGCCTGCCGGACACGACGAGTGTGCCGGGCTACCTTCGCGGGCATGAGTGATCGCGTCCGCCGGCGGCCCCGCACACTGTCCCCTCTGCGTGAGCATCTGCGCGACACCTTCTGGTTCGCTCCGACCGTGGGGCTGCTCTGCGCGCTCGTCGCGTGGCGGGGGCTGTACAGCCTGGACACGGCGATCGTCGGGCACCTGCAGGACCAGGGGGACTACGAAAGCGTCCGCGATCTCATCTCCTTCTCCGCCGACACCAAGACGATCGTCACCACGATCAGCTCGGCGATGATGACCTTCATCGGTGTCGTGTTCAGCATCTCGCTGGTGGCCGTGCAAATGGCCGCCGGGCAGCTCACCCCCCGCGTGGTGCGGATCTTTGTGCGGAGCCGTATCAGCAAGCTCACGCTGACGGTTTTCCTGGCGACGTTCGGGTTCTCGCTGGGGGTGCTCAGCTCGTACGACAGTGAGACCGACCCGCGCCGCATCGACTCCGTGCCCCTGCTGCAGAGCCTGCTGGCCCTGCTCCTGGTCGCCCTGAGCCTGCTGCTGTTCGTCGCGTACGTGTCGGCCACCCTGCGCCTCATGCAGGTCGGGCCCGTCGTCGATCACATCGCCCGGGAGTCCTTCCGGGTGCTCGGGCGGGTGCCCAGCGGGCCCGCGCCGGACGAGCCACTCGCGCCGGAGACCGGGCGCGTCATGCACCGGGGACGGGCCGGGGTGCTGCGGGATGTGAACGTGGCGCGGCTGGTGCGGGCCGCGCGGCGGCAGGGTGTCGTCCTGCGGCTGATCCCCCGGATCGGGGACTTCGTGGTGCCCGGTATCCCGGTGCTGGCCGTGCACGGCGGCGGGGCCGCGCCGCCTCCGTACGCGCTGAAGCGGACCGTGTTCGTCGGGGTCGAGCGGACGCTGCACCAGGATGTGACGTTCGGTCTGCGCCAGCTCGTCGACATCGCGCTGCGGGCACTGTCGACGGCGGTCAGCGATCCGACCACCGCCGTGCAGTGCTTGGACCGGATCGTGCAGTACCTCGCGGTCCTCGTACGCATGCCGCTCGGCCCGGTGCACCACCGTGACCGGGCGGGCGCGGTACGGCTGGTGCAGGACGGGCCGGGCTGGCCGGACGTCGTCGATCTCGCGTTCGAGGAGATCCGGTGGAGCGCGGTGATGAGCCCGCAGGTCACCCGGCGGCTGCTGGCCGGGATCGACGACCTGCTGTCGCTGGCCCCGCCGGAGCGCGGGAAGCCGCTGGCCAGACAGCGTGCGCTCCTGGTGCAGGCGGTGGAGCGCACGGTGTCCGAGCCGTCCGACCGGGAGTTCGCGCTGCTGCCGGACCATCAGGGCATCGGCTGACGGCGGCTGTCAGGGCATCAGGGGGCAGTCAGTCTTTGCCTCCGAACGCCGCGTCGAACGACGCGCTCGGCGGGTCGAAGTCGAACCGCTTCAGCGCGGCCAGTGCCTCGGGCGCGCCGGTCAGGCGGTCCATTCCCGCGTCCTCCCATTCGACCGAGACCGGGCCCTCGTAGCCGATGGAGCGCAGCAT
>DATCWZ010000185.1:0-2086 GCA_036566065.1 Streptomyces sp.
CGGCAGGCCGCCCGCGATGCCCTTGGCGGTGGTGATCAGGTCGGGGACGATGCCCTCGTCCTCGCAGGCGAACCACTGGCCGGTGCGGCAGAAACCGGACTGGATCTCGTCCGCGACGAACACGATGCCGTGCTCCTTGGCGAACCGGGCGATCGCCGGGAGGAAGCCCTTGGCCGGCTCGATGAAGCCACCCTCGCCGAGGACCGGCTCGATGATGATCGCGGCGACGTTCTCCGCGCCGATCTGCTTGGTGATCTGGTCGATGGCCTGCGCCGACGCCTCCGCCCCGGCGTTCTCGGCGCCGGTCGGCCAGCGGTAGCCGTACGCCACCGGCACCCGGTAGACCTCCGGTGCGAACGGGCCGAAGCCCTGCTTGTACGGCATGTTCTTGGCGGTCAGCGCCATCGTGAGGTTGGTCCGGCCGTGGTAGCCGTGGTCGAAGACGACGACCGCGGTGCGCTTGGTGTAGGCGCGGGCGATCTTCACGGCGTTCTCGACGGCCTCGGCGCCCGAGTTGAACAGCGCGGACTTCTTGGCGTGGTCACCGGGCGTCAGCTCGGCGAGCTGCTCGCAGACCTCGACGTACCCCTCGTACGGAGTGACCATGAAACAGGTGTGGGTGAAGTCGGCGAGCTGCGCGGACGCGCGGCGTACGACCGCCTCGGCGGAGGCGCCCACCGTGGTCACGGCGATACCGGAGCCGAAGTCGATCAGCCGGTTGCCGTCCACGTCCTCGATGATCCCGCCGCCCGCGCGGGCGGTGAACACGGGCAGGACGGAGCCCACGCCCGCGGCGACGGCGGCGGTACGGCGCGCCTGCAGCTCGACCGACTTCGGGCCGGGGATGGCAGTGACGACGCGGCGCTCCTGCGGAATTTCGGTCATGCGGGGCTCCTGGGGGAATCCGGGGGTGTTGCGGACGCGGATGCGGATACGGCGCCGTGTCCGGGACGCTTCTCTTTGTGCAGGTCTCTTTGTGCAGGCTAGGGGCGTGGGAGGGCGGCGGGCATGCTCCGATCGGGAGTGTTCGGAAGCGTGTCCTTGTCCTTGGCGGACAGATGGCGGGCAGACGGCGGCAGACGGCGGCGCGGATGACGTGAGCCGGGCCGTCGCCTCCTGGCACTAGATTGGCCCGTGCATACGGCGGACCTGGCTGGTCAGGGGGCAGCGGTTCATGGACACCGAAGGCACGTACGACGCACGGGACGCACGCGCGCATCAGGTGCCGCGGCCCACTCCACCACCACCGTCGAAACCGCCGGCCGGTGCCGCTCGGCCAACCGGGTTCCCGCCAGCAGCCCCGGTCGCCGAGTGGCTGCGCACCCCGCGCCCCGCGCAGGAGCCCGGCGTCTGGCGTTACGGATATACGCCCCGGCCCCCCGGGAAGCCCGAGGGCGTCTCCGACCGCTCACTGCTGGCCGGTGTCCTCATCTCGGCGCTGTCCGGGCTGCTCCTGTGGTCCCTGTGGCGCAACGGCTACATCCCCTACCGGCTGGTCCCCCTGAAGCTCTTCACCCCGGGCGACTGGTGGTACGCGGGCACCTTCGGCGGACCCAGGACGGTGCAGGGCGCCGACGCCCTCACGGTCTACGAGGCCGTCCTGTTCGGACTGCTCCTGTACGGCGTGGGCCGGCTCGGGAACTGGTCCGAGCTCTTCCGCCGCCATGTCGTGAGCCGGGGACCGCGCTTCCTTGCGGCCGCCGCGGCCGCCGCCGCCGCGCTCGCCCAGCTCCTCGTCTGGAAGGACGCCGTCCCCGTCGTCAGGCCGGTCCTCATCCTGGTCGCGTCCGTCGCGGGCGGCGAGATCTACCAGAGCCAGAGCGTCGTGAACGTGATCTACGCACTCATCGCCCTCGCGGTGCTCTGGCCCTTCGCCCTTCTGGGCCACTGGCGCCGCCTGGCCACCCGGTCCGCCGGGGAGGGTACGGGAACGCCCGCACCCGCCACCGCGGCGTCCCTGGAGACGGGCCCGGCCCCCGACCAGTGGCCCGAACTGCGCGCCGCAGGGCGGACCGACGCCGCTGACGCGCTCACCGCCGAGGTCCGCACCGGCCGGATGAACGATGTCGACTGCGCCCGCCTGCGC
>DATCWZ010000622.1:0-11184 GCA_036566065.1 Streptomyces sp.
CGGTCGATCATGCCGTTCCAGACGGCCCGCGCCCGGTCGTAGCCCGGGTCCCGGGGCAGGACGATGCGCCCCCGCAGCCGTGCGGCGAGTCTCTCCAAAGGCGAGCGTGCCGCACCGGGCTCCCCGTTCCCTTCCCCACTGGCCGGTCCGTGCGCTGCCGCGTCCGTGCGGCGCGGATGCATCTCGTGCATACCACCCGCCTCCTCCCGTCTCTCCAGCATCACGCCGGGCGGAAGGCGGCGCGAACGGGGGACACACCACGGCCCCGCGCCCCCAGGGGCTCCCCCTATTTCTTGAGCTGGGTGATCCGGACCCGGTTGCCGAAGGGGTCACGCAGCGCGCAGTCGATCCCGTACGGGCGCTCGGTGGGCTCCTCCGTGAACTCGACGCCCTTCGCCAGCAGCGTCTCGTACGTCCTGCGGCAGTTATCCGTCGTGAGGATGAACCAGCCGCCCGTCGCCCCCTTGCTCACCAGCGCGCGGACCTGCTGCGCGGTCTCCTCGGACATCCCGGGGCCGCCCGGCTTCTCCAGCAGGATCTCCCGCTCCGGATGGCCGGGCACGCTGACGGTGAGCCAGCGCATCACCCCGAAGTCGATATCGGCGGTGACTTCGAGACCGAGCTTGCCGACGTAGAAATCGAGGGCTTCGTCCTGGTCGAGTACGAACATCTGTGAATGTGTGATGGCGTTGAACATGTGCCTCACGCTACGGACCGCACCGGGCGAAAACTTGTCCAAAACTGCTCAACCCGGCGGATCGCTCGCCGCGGGACACGCGGTCAGCCGTACGGCCGCGTCCACGTCATCGTGAAGCACGTCGGCACGCCGGTGGCCACCGCCTCCTTGCGGTACGCCCTCGGCGACCGGCCGACGATCTCGCGGAACGTACGGCTGAATGTCGCCGGGCTGCCGAAGCCGACCTCGTAGCAGATGTCCGTCACGCTGTGGCCGGTCTCCCGCAGCAGGGACATCGCCCGCTCGACGCGGCGCCGCTGCAGATAGCGGTGCGGGGTCTCGCCGAACACCGCCCGGAAGGTACGGGTGAAGTGCGCCGGGGACACATGCGCGATCCGGGCCAGGGCGGGCACGTCCAGCGGCTGCGCGTAGGCATGGTCCATCGCATCGCGTGCCCGAAGCATGCGGCGATTGGTGTCCTCCACGGCGCGGCTCACACCCCCATCCCACCATGTCCGCCGACCCCCGCCTCCACCAGGAACGCGCTCGGCTCGCCCCACCACGACACATACAGCCCGTCCCTCGCCCGAGTGCACGCCACGAACAGCAGACAGCGCTCCGCCAGCAGGTCCGCGTCGTGCTGGAGCCGGTCGATCTCGGGCGGGGTCACCGCCCTCGGATACGGCAGCGTGCCGTCGCTCACCCCGATGACCGCGACACACCGGAACTCCAGCCCCTTGAACGAGTGCATCGTCCCGACCTGCACGGCATCCGCACCGGCCGGACCGTCACCCCGTAGCCGCGCGGCACGCATCCCCGCCTCACCGAGCCGCTCCACCGCCTTGTCGCAGGTCTTGTTGAACCGGGCGCTCACCCCGATCTCGCCCGGCGCGATCCCGCTGTCCAGCCATCCCCGTACGCGTACGACAAGTGCGTCCAGCTCCGCCGCCTCCGAATCGCCGCCGAACACCTCGGGACCCTTGCCGTGCAGCGCCGAGCGGTAGCCGAGCAGCGTCTCGTTACGGGTGTCGTCCGCCAACTGCTCGAAGGGGCGGCCGACGAGGAGCGCGGTGGACCAACTGAGGATCTCGTGCGTGGAGCGGTAGTTCTTACGCATCTTCGTCGACCGCCCCGCGACCTTGACACCCACCGCCTTCAGCGACACCTTCGTGTCGTAGATCCGCTGGTGCGGGTCGCCCGCGATGAACAGGTCGTCCGGCCGCGCCGGAGCCGCCGCGCGCAGCAGCCGCCACTGGGCGGGGTGCAGGTCCTGGGCCTCGTCGACGACGACATGCCGGTAGCGCGGCCCCCCGGCCTCCAGCAGATCGGCCGCCTCCGCGCACGTACCCAGATAGGTGCGCAGTCCGTCCTCGCCGAGCCGCCGGGTGAACTCCTCCACCGTGCGCCACACCAGCGCGCGGGCCGGGACCGGCAGCGCGCTGCCCCTGCCGCGCCGCTCGCACCTCTCGTACTCCTCCAGGGTCCGCAGATTCCTCGCGAGGACCACATGCTTGTACTCCTGGGCGAGGAACAGCGCGGTCCCGCCGAAGCCGGTGGCCTCCGCCGCCTGCTCCCACCGCGTCTCCTCCTCGCCGCCCCGCAGCGGCCGCCGCGACGTGGACACCACACGCCCGGCGAACGCGTCGACGGTCATGACGTCCACCCGGTCGCGCAGCACCTCGTCCTCCACGAGCGCCGCAAGACCCGAACGCAGCGCGGCGACCAGGGCGTTGGTGTACGTCGTCAGCAGCACCCGGTCCCCGTCGCGCAGATGCCGCAGCAGATGCCGCACCCGGTGCAGCGCGACGACCGTCTTCCCGGTGCCGGGCCCGCCGGTGACCTGGGCAGGCCCCGAATACGAGGGGCGGTAGGCGACCCGGTGCTGGGAGGGGTGCAGGAAGACCCGCCAGGCCGCGAACGGCTTGTCGAGGATGTCGCGCAGCTCGTCGGAGCCGGTGACCAGGGCGATCCGGGTACGGGTTCGGCCGATCGCGGTCGCGAAGTCGTCGGTGTCCACGGGCGGGTCACCGGCGGACACGGTGGACATGGCCACGGACACCACATCCCGCCACACCTCCTCCACCGTGAACCCGGCCGCCAGATACTCCAGTACCTCGCGCTGGTCCTGCGGGAAGAACGGGGCGAACACCTCCAGTTGCTCGGGACCGGTGAGCACGCGGGCCTGCCGCAGCGTCGTCCCGTCGATGCCGAGCGCCGCCATGTCCCCGTCGGACACCTTCGCGAACAGCCGCTGGTCGGGGGCCGGGGCGATCCGCTCGTACGCGGGCGTCAGCTCGTCCAGCATCACGATGTCGCGGATCTCGACGGCCCGGGTCACCGGATTGACGCTCAGCTTCTGCTTGACGGCCCAGTCGATCGCCTTGTCATGCGGCATCACCCGCAGCAGTACGTACGTGTCACCGCTGTCCGGAGCGAGCAGCACGCCCCGGGTGGCCTGGTCGATGCGGATGGTCCGGATGTGCGGGTCGCGGGCCCGCCGCAGGGTCTCCAGCTTCAGCCCCGGGTCCTTGAACAACTGGTCCAGCGTGAGGCGTTCGAACTTCTCCCAGGCATCGAACACACCCTGTTTCACGCTGCCGTGGAGCTTGCCGAGCTGGGTGCAGAACTCGATACCGAAGGCGAGGTGGGGCATGGGCGGACCTCCCGGGGACGAAATGGTGGCTGGTAGCGGTGATGTCAGACGGCCGGGCCGTCGAGATCGAGGCGGATCAGGGCCAGCGCCTCAGCGACCTCCTGGGCCATCTCGTCGTCCGCCCCGACCACCAGGCACAGATCGTCGTACAGCGGTACGAGGACACGCCCGGCCTCCGCCGCCCGCCCCTGGGCGAGCAGCAGCATCCCGATGTCGCGGCGCAGTTCGACCGCCTCCTCGCTCGCGTCACCGTCCACGCTCCGTACGACGTCCAGCACCTCCCGCAGCGCCGCCAGCGCGTCCGTGACCTGGCCGAGTTCGGCGCGGCAGCGGGCCGCCTGGGTGCGACAGGCCCTGGCCCGGTCGCTGGAGGGGCCGCCGGTACGAGCGTACGCGTCGGCGAGCGCGTCGAACTCGGGCAGCGCGGCCCGGTAGTCCCCGCCGAGCAGCCGGACCGCGGCCCGCCGCATCCGCAGCTTCAGCACGTGCCGGTTCTCGGACCCCATCGCGCGGGCGGCGGGTTCGATGATCTCGCCCAGCACCTCGGCGGCCTGGGTGAACCGCTCCTCCTCCAGCAGGGCGTCGGAGTGCGCGTACGCCTCCTTGATCTCCTCCTGCAACCGCTCCGGCACGGGGACGGCACCAGGGGCACCCGCTGGGGGAGAGGGCACCCCGGCCCCGGCCCCCGCACCAGCCCTGGCTCGCGGCGCGTACGGCCGCCGGAAGATCCCCGTCGGATCCGGCGCCCCCTCAGGCCCGGCCTCACCGGGCGCGGGCCGCTCACCCGGCGGCGGCAGGAAGGGCCGCAGCCGCTCGTACACCTCCTGCACATCCGCCGGCCGCGCCTCAGGCGCCTTGAGCAGCAGATGCAGGACCAGCTCCTCCAGCGCCTCCGGTACGTCGGGGCGCAGCACGCGCAAGGGGGTGGGCGCGGCGTTGACGTGCTGGTACATCACCAGGTACTCGCTGTCCGCCGAGAACAGCAGCCGCCCGCCGAGCAGTTCGTGCAGCACGCAGCCGAGGGCGTACAGATCGGTCTGCGGACTGACGCGCCCGCCGCGCACCTGCTCGGGCGCCATGTACTGATAGGTCCCGACGGGACTGCCGGTCGCGGTCAGCTTGGTGACATCCGTACGCAGGATGGCCGCGATGCCGAAATCGAGGACCTTCACCGTCCCGTCCCGCGCCACCAGGATGTTGCTCGGCTTGAGGTCGCGGTGGATCACCGGCACCTCGTGCGCGTACGACAGCACGGTGGCGACCTGCGCGGCGACAGCCACCGCCCAGCTCACCGGCAGCGGATGCTCCGGACGGATGTACGCGGACAGCGGCACCCCGTCGACCAGTTCCATGACCAGGAACAGCCGCTCATACGTGGTGTCCGCGTCGTCGAGCACTGCGTCGTACACCTGCGGCACCCCGGGGTGCTGGATGCGCGCCGTGATGCGGGCCTCCCGCTTGAACCGCTTGGCGAACTCCCCGGCCAGTTGCGGCGACCCGGCCACCGCCTGCTGCCGGATCACCTTGACGGCGACGGGCCGGTCGAGCACGGCGTCGTACCCGCGCCACACATCCCCCATGCCCCCGCTGCTGAGCGGCTCCAGCAACTCGTACCGACCGGCGATCGCCTGCTCTGGCACATTGCCCCCGTACGTATGTGTGCCGGCCGACGGCACGCACGGGCGGCGCCGGCTCAGACACGGTGTGGTCCCAAGTCTCCCCGGTACGCAGATCCGGGTCCAGTGGCGGCCCTGGACCTGGACTACGGCACCGCGTGTGCAGTGAGGTGTCCGCCCCGTAGGCTGGGCTAAGTTGATTCGAGACATACGGGGGTGGGCAATGTGACAACTGCGTTAGGCACAACCACGATCACCCTGGTCCTGGTCGCCGGGTACGCGGGCTCGGGCAAATCCGAGGCCGGCAAACTGCTGGCTGCGGCCACCGGTTGGGCCATGCTCGACAAGGACACCATCAGCCGCCCGATGACCGAGCGGTTACTGCGGGAGATGGGCGGTGACCCGGACGACCGCCACAGCCCCACCTATCTTGAGCATGCCAGGCCGCTCGAGTACGAGTGCCTGATGAAGGCCGCCTGGGAAAACCTCGAGTGCGGCACGTCCGTCATCGCCGTGGCGCCCTTCCTCGCGGAGAGCGTCGACTCACAGTGGATGTCCCGCGTGGCCCGCCGGTGCGGCCGGACCGGAGCCGCATTCGAGACCCTGTGGGTGGACAGCGACCTGGAGTCGATGCGGGACCGGCTGATCTCCCGTAACGCCTCCCGCGACACGTGGAAGCTGACGCACTGGCCGACGTACACAAGTGGCCTCGATGTCGGCATGCGGCCTGTGACATCCCACCACGTGATAGACAACCGCATCAGCGCTTCTCGCCCGCTCGCCGAGCAGGTCGAGTCCATCGCGCAGCGGCTGCTGGGGGCCACATGAGCGCGGTGGTGCTGTACGGACCGCCCACCGCGGGCAAGGACACGGTGACGGCAGCACTCTGCGCCGCCGAGCCGCGGTTCCGGCCGGTGCTTAAGCTCAAGCACGGGACGGGCCGGTCGGCCGGGTACAGGTTCGTCACCGCGGCGGAGCTCGACGACCTGCGCCGCCAGGGCCGCATTGTCGTGGAGACGCAGCGTTACGGCAACGTGTACGCGGTCGATCAACTCTCGGTCACGCGGCCCCAGGACGAGGGCCGCATCCCCGTCACTCACATCGGCAACGTCACCGACCTGCGCACCCTGGTGAGCCGTACGACGGCGACCTCATGGTTACGGGTCCTTCTCTGGGTGCCGAGAGATGTCTGCGAGGCCCGGTCCCGCGAGCGGGGGGACACCGACACGCCACAGCGGCTCATCGCATGGGACGAGACGGCACAGGACCTTCTCCACTCCGACGTACGGGACCTGTTCCACGTCGTCGTACGCACGGATCACGCCGATCCGGCGCTCGTCGCCAAACAGATCGCGCACGCGCTCGACGGGACAGCGGACCCCCTGAGTCGGGAAGAGCTGTTCTCGGCTCTCGGACTCAGTCCGGACGAGAGCGCAGCGCGGCGGATCACGGCCGCGCGCCACACATAGCTCACGCCGACAGCCGTGAGCGCCAGCGGGGGGATGCGCGGTGGGAGTTGTCCGTACGTTGGAGGACCTGGCGCGCATCGGCCGTCAGCGCGTTGCCAGCGACGGCGGTGTCAGCGACCGCAGTGTCCATCTGCGCCATGACGAGGTCACGGCAGACCTCTTACTGGACACGGTCTCGGCCGACCGGGTCTCGCTCGACCACATGGGCATCGACGGGACGCTGACCGTACGGTCCTGTCACATCGACGAGCTGGTCGTCGATCATGTGGAAGCGGACGCGTTCCTCGTGGTGAACTCCCGTATCGGCCGCCTGACCATCCGTAACGCCTCGCTGGGCTGCGAGGTCACGGTCATGGACACCGCACTCGACTTCCTCGCCCTGCACTCCTGCGGTTCGACCCGGCTCGAGCGCCTCCGGGTGGAGGAGCTTGTGCAGATCAACGCCCTGCGTGGCCCGGTGCGGATCACCCATACTCGCCTGTCCTCGCTCGTGGTCCGGAGCCAGACGACGGGCGGGCGCCTGGGACGGCCCCGGATGGTGGTACGGGCGTTGCGTGCCCGCGAGGACATCACGTTCGACGATCTCTGGCTGTCCGCCATCGAGCTCGACGACGTCGAGACCCCCGAGCTCACCGTGCGGCGCGTGCGGCTGGACGAGCCGATGCGGGCGAACGAACTCCGCTGCAGCGAGACCGTGCGGATGAACGGCCTGGTGATTCCCGCCGAGGACAGCACAATCAGGAACAGCACGGTTAGGGGGCCCGTGGAGGTGCGCGACCTCGGACTTTGCGGCGTTACGGATACCAGCGCGGCCGACCGGCCGGCTCGTCTCGCCCTGCACAACACGACGGTGCAGTCACTCACTTCGTCGTCCGGCACGGCCTCGGTGATCAGCCTGCACGGCTCCACGGTCACGGGCACGCTGGGGCTGCCGTCCGGAGGTTCTCGCTACAGCCTGGACGCCGACTCCAGCATCGGGGACCTGGAGCTCGCCGGACAGGTGTTCCGCGACGGCCCCCAGATCCTGTCCTTCCTGGAACGCTCCTTCACCGAAGTGACCGCCGCCGCACTGGAGTCCGTACGTTCCGCGCTGGCGAGGCGGAACCGTAACCGCGAGGTCGACGAGCTCTACTACCTCGCGCGGCAGCGCGAAGCCACGGCCCTGCCCAGGCTGCGACGCCTTGTCGGACGGGGCATCCTCGGCGGAGTTCTCGGCTGGGGCGTGCGCGCACGCAACCCCGCCCGCGTTCTGGCCGTGGGCATCCTGTTGACGGGGGTCGTACTCGACCTCGCGGGTGCGGTGCGTGCACCGGGCGAAAGCCTGACGGACTGGGCCGTCGTCGGGAAGAGCTTCATCCTCGCCCTCGCCCTGTGGCTGAACGTGGGCACCGGTATGCCATCGGAGCTGAGCACGGCCGGGTGGTCGGCGATCGCGGTTCTGCTGACAGCGGCGGGGCTGCTGTTCACCACCCTCATCGTGGGGATCGTCATCCGAAAGCTGGTGCGTTGAGTTGCCGCGACTGCCGGGGCGGAAGAGTGGCGTCCATGGAGCAGCGTGAAGAGACCGGGGAGAGCCCAGTTGCCGCACCGGCTGTCACGTACGGGCTGCGTGGCAAGTCGTTCCTGGTGACCGGCGGCAGCAGAGGCCTGGGCTACGCGGTCGTACGCATCCTCGCAGCCGAGGGCGCCTCGGTGGCCATCTGCGGCCGTGACCCGGAGACACTCGCCCGAGCCGCCGCCCAACTGCGCGATGACTTCGGCGCTCACGTCCTGACCGGCTCCGTGGACGTACTGGCACCAGACGAACTGGAGGACTTCACCCGGCAGTCCGCCGCCGCACTGGGCGGCCTCGATGGCCTGGTCGCCAACATCGGCGGCAAGCGCGGCGGAGGCCTCCTCGACTCGACCCGGGAGGACTGGCAGACCACCTGGGAGCTGAACGGCGGCCACGCGGTACGCACCGTACGGGCGGCGCTGGACACCATGCGCCCCGGCGCCTCCGTGGTCATCGTCGCGTCCATCTCCGGCTGGAAACCCCGCTTCCCGGCCCAGTACGGAGCGGCCAAGGCATCGGAGATCTACCTCGCGGGCGCCCTGTGCCAGGAACTCGCCCCGTACGGGGTACGGGTCAACACCGTCAGCCCCGGCTCGATACTCCTGCCCGGCAAGAGCTGGGACCGCCTGCGCCTGCGTAACCCGGAGGCGTACGAGGCGTACGCGGCACGCAATCCGAACGGCCGCCTGCTGCACGCCGAGGAGGTGGCCCAGGTCATCGCCTTCCTCCTGTCACCCGCGTCCGCAGCGGTGAACGGCGCCCACATCCCGGTCGACGGCGGCCAGCCACAGGCCGGTCTCGGCCCGGCTCCGCACGGAAAGGGACAGCGGCCCGGCGGCTAGATGATCGATTCCAAGGGGTGAGCAGTCGATCATCTCTTGACCTCCACCATGCTTGAGGTAGCACAGTGGTGCACATGAGCACGGAATCCACGGCGCACGCCGCAGACATCGAAGCCATCGACCAGGTCGTAGCCACCGTCGAACACTCACAGCAGCACAAGGACCCAGACGAGTTCCTCGCCCTCTTCCACCCCGACGCGGTCTGGACGACGAGCGCCGGCAAGGTCCTCATCGGCCTCGACGCGATCTCCGAGTTCACCCGCAAGGTCCTGCCCGCAGCCGACTGGGACGGCAAGGTTACCTACGAGGTGGTCCACGTGTTCTTCATCCGCCCCGACGTCGCGGCGGTCAAGGTCCGTCAGCTCTACCTGACCGCGGGCGACGCGAGCGAGGGTGCACCGCTGTACGTGATGTCCAAGCAGGACGACGGCCGCTGGTTGCTGACTGCCTGCCAGAACACGGCGGTCGTCGCAGGCTGATCGATTCCCTCCTGGCGCGGAGAACCTTTGCCCCGAACAATGAAACGCTCCGGCCACCGAATCCTGATGGGCCCAAGGCCGGAGCGTTTCTGAGACCCCTACCTGAGAAAGGAAGGACCTCCACCCTAGCCGGACGACCACGGCCGCGTCCCGGGCGAGGTCCGTCAGGAATACCCTGCGTTGACCAAAACCTATATTTGCTCTGTGGATGAACAAAGAGGAGACGGCAGCGCGGGGGACGCGGACTATGGCACGATCGGTGCCAGTTACAGCACCTATCGGCGCCCTGATCCGCGCATCGCGGCGACCATCGCTCAGGCACTCGGAAACGCACGGACGGTAGTCAACGTCGGCGCGGGCGCTGGTTCGTACGAGTCGACGACGCTGCAAGTGACACCGGTTGAGCCTTCCCGGTCCATGCGGGCTCAGCGCCCCCCGAACCTCGCGTCGGCCATCGATGCCACAGCAGAGAACCTGCCCTTCGCAGACGACGCGTTCGACGCCGCCATGACTACCTTCAGCGTGCACCAGTGGAGTGACCTGAAGGCGGGTCTGAAGGAGATGCGGCGCGTGGCGCGCGGCCCGGTGATCGTTTTGACCTGCGACCCGGATCTGGTGCGGGATTTCTGGCTGTACGCGTACGCGCCGCTCGTCCTGGACACCGAAGCCAGGCGCTACCCCGCTCTGAAGGACATCACCGAAGCGCTCGGCGGACGAACGACGGTGGACCGCGTCGCGATTCCCGCCGACTGTGTCGACGGCTTCAACGAGGCGTACTACGCACGTCCCGAACAGCTCCTGGACCCCGGCGCCCGCCAGGCATGTTCAGCGTGGAGCTTTGTGGAACCAGCCCTACAAGAGCAGTACATCGACGGACTCCGCCACGATCTCGACAGCGGACTCTGGGACGAACGCTACGGAGCCCTGCGACAGCAGCCCAGTTTTAACGGGTCCCTCGTCCTTGTCCGCGCCGTCCCCTGAGACCAGCGCAGGAACTCCGCGGAGGGGCCGCCTGATCACGGCACGCTGAGTGTCCAGGCCCGATGGCGTCACAATCGCCCCGGCGTAGGCCCCGCACGGGCAGGGACAGCGGCCCGGAGGCTAGGGTCCGGTCCGGCGGACTGTGAGGACGCCGATGCGAGACGACACGGTGTGCGAGGATGGGCCGGCCGCTCAACCACTGTGAACCGCGCGTGCACACGGCGTCGGTTGTAGAGATTGGAGCTGGACGATCGGCGGTCAGATCCTCCAGGAGCGAAGCGGCAGGGCTCCACAATCCGCGCTGCGGCACCTTGGCGCCATGCATCTGAGCGGAGCCATGCTCCTGCTCACCTTCCTGGTGCCCCCGTCGTGGATGCTGGAAGCCGCCTACTCGGTCCCACCGGGCGATCCCACCGCGGATGCTCCCTTCATCCTCCTGATCGTCATGCCGCTGGGTCGGCCTGGCCGGGTACATGTGGGTCATGCGGACGCGACCCCAAGCCGTGTGACCCCGCCGGTCGGGGCAGGTCAGGATGGCGTCCGCACAACCGGGCGCTACGACGGCCCCACGTCGAGTACCGCCCAGACCGTCTTGCCCGGTCCGTCCGGGCAGGGGTACCAGCCCCAGCGGTCCGTGAGGCCGGCGACCAGGAGCAGGCCGCGGCCGCCGTCCAGGTCGTCCGATGGTTCGGCCGGCGCGGGGATGCGTTCGCCGCGTGTGTCGGTGACCTCCACGCGCATCGAGGTCCCTTCAGCGGACAGCCGCAGCCGGAAGTCCCGCCCGGCCACGTGGCCGTGGCGCACGGCGTTGGAGCTGAGCTCCGCGACGATCAGGGTCAGCACGTCGTGCGCGTCGCTCCCGTACGGGATGCCCCACGCGGCGAGACGCTCCCCGGCCAGATGTCGGGCCAGC
>DATCWZ010000659.1:0-2797 GCA_036566065.1 Streptomyces sp.
CGATATGGTATTGGTATGGCTACCAAGAAGGTCACTATCACTCTCGATGAATCCTTGGTCGAGGCCCTGGCAGGCGCCGCCGAGGAAGAGGGCATTCCGCTCTCCAGGCTCGTCGCCGGGGCGGCCGAGCGGGAGCTGCGCCTGCGGGCCGGGCGCGCCGTGGTTCAGGAGTGGCAGGCCGAGCACGGCGCCTTCACCCCGGAGGAGCTCGCCGCAGCACGCGCCGACATGGCTGCCGCCGACGCCGAGTACCTCAGCAGCACGGGGCCATCGGCCGCGTGAACATCCCGTACCTGTACGACGCCGGCGCGCTGATCGCTATCGACAACAACGACCGGCACATGTGGGCCCGCCACAGTCTGGCGCTGGAGGACGGGCGGGACATCCACGTGCCCGCCGTCGTCGTCAGCCAGGCATGGCGTGACTCCCGCCGCCAGGTCAGACTCGGCAGACTCCTCGCCGGGTGCCATGTCGTACCCGTGGGCCTCGAAACCGCCAAGGCCGCAGGCATCCTCTGTGGCAAGGCCCGCACCACGGACATCGTCGACGCCGCCGTCGTGGTCATGGCAGCCGGCCTCGGCGCCATCATCTGGACCTCCGACCCGGACGACATCCGCCACCTCATCGACGCTCAGGACAGCAAACCCGCGCCCGTCATCCGCACCGTGTGACCTCCGAGCGGACCCTCAGGGATGTCAGCCACCCACCGCTCGGAGAGAACAGCGTGGTGGCTTCCGCCTCAGTTCACCTGCTCTGCCAATTGACGGAACTGTGCCCAGGTCAGCGCCGGTTTCCGGGGGTCCCAGAGTTTCTGGGCCGTTGCCGCCAGCGGCAGCCGGATGCCGTCGGCGACCTGTTGGGCGGTCTGCGCGTTCGGCAGGTCGCTCCAGACCGCGAAGCGGCCGCCGAGGATCTGCGGGGAGTAGCGCTCCGGCACCGGCTTGGTGCCGCGCAGGACCAGCGGGGTCCACTGTTCGTAGATCCGCTGTCCGGTGGGGTAGACGAAGTTGTTGGGCTGGCCGAGTACGTAATAGAGGTACTCGTCGTTGAGGTTGAGCAGCTTGCGGCCCTCCGCCAGGTACGCCTCGGGCGGCCGGGCGCCGATCTCCTTGCCCGTCCAGTACTCGACCTCGATGTTCTTGTCGGCGCTGACGGCCCCTCCGCTGAAGAAGCCGTCGTTCCACGCCTTGGGCGTCTTGTCCGCCGCGCGGACCACCGCTGCCCGGTCGTTCAGCCAGCCCTCCGCCAGGTCCTGGATGGTGGCCGCGTCGCCGTACTTCTCCCGGGCGGCCCGTGCGAGCTGCGGGTAGGAAGCAGCGGGGTTGCTTACCGTCAGCGCCTGGTACTCGTCCGAGCCGACGTGGAACCACCCCCCGGGGAACAGCGCGGTGAACTCGCGCAGCAGGTCGTCGATCATGGCGGCCGACTCGGGCTTCGAGATGTCGATCGCGCCCTGCCTCGGCACGCCCTGTGCGCTGCGGAGCTGGAGCTGGGGGTGGGCGCGCAGTACGGCGCCCAGGTGTCCCGGGGAGTCGATCTCGCCGAAGACCGTGATGTGCAGGTGCCCGGCGAGTGCCACGATGCGGCGGACCTCGTCCTGGGTCAGGTGTTCCTTGGAGACGATCTCGGGATGCGATGTCGATGCGATACGGAACGCCTGGTCGTCGGAGAAGTGCAGGCCGAGTTGGTTGAGCTTGAGATCGGCCATCTCGCGCAGCCGCTCCTCGATCCAGTCCGCGGTGTAGTGCTTGCGCGCGATGTCGAGGTTGAGCCCACGCTGCGGCCGGTCGGGGGTGTCGCGCACCACGCCCTCGGGCATCGTGCCGTCCGACTTCAGCGACTGTTTGAGGGTGCGGGTCCCGTAGAAGACTCCGGCCTGGCCCGGGCCGGTGATCGTGACCTTGTCGCCCGCCGTCTTCAGGGTGTACGACTCGGGGTTGCCCTTGCCGCCGAGTGCCAGTTCGACGTCACCGGCCCGGGCGGATGCCTCGCCCCGGTAGCGGATCTTCAGCTCTCCTGCGAGCATCCGTGCCTCGTCGGCCAGCCCGTCGCTGCCGTCGGCGATGACGACGGTGCTGTTCTTCGCGGGCTTCCAGCCCGGGCCTCGCGCCGCGGTGAACTCTCGCACGGTGGGTACGGTCCGGGGCGCCGTCGACAGCGGGTAGCTGCGTGTGGGTGACGGGGCGGCCGATGTGGCGCGGGCCGAGGCCGCCCCGTCGCCCTGCCCCCCGGAGCCATCGGGCCAGACGACGACGGTGAGCGTGACGGCTGCTGCCGCGGCGACGGCCGCACCGGCCACCAAGGCACCACGTGAAGGCGACATCGGTCAGAATCCTCCGAAATGTGGGGGGAAAAGATCAGAGATACGGAGAAACCCAGGCATTCTTATCGCTGATGTGTCCACAAAGCGTTCTGAAACTCTCTCGTCCGGGTGAACTTCAGGCAGCCGTCCGACGGTCGCTGCCCTGTCTCGTTAGCGTTGCGGCACATCCATCTCACCCTTCACTCTCGCCCCCGTGCAACCTCGCCGCTCTCCGGCCCGTCTCCAGGGGCGAAGACGTTCGTACATTCCGAGGAGTCCCCGCTGTCCAGGTCCAGCGAGTCCCACGCCGGCCTGCCGAAGCCGCCGCAGTACGCCGCGCGGACGGCCATACCCGCCCAGGACGGCCGAGGTCAGGGTCCGGGCCGGGGCACGGCGAGCACCGGCGGGGCGGCACGCCCGACCGGTCTAGACGCATTCAACACCTGGTCCCGTGCCGACGCGGAGGCCGCCCTGCTGGAGTGCTGCGGAAGCCGC
>DATCWZ010000626.1:0-5298 GCA_036566065.1 Streptomyces sp.
GGGCTGGGGCGGGGTGGGCGGGGGTTTACCGAGCGCCACGGTTGGGGGGCCCGGGCCCTCGTACCGGCCATGGCCGGAACCGGCCGGTAACCCGGCCTTGATCCGGGCGATGAGCCATCCGGGCGCCCTCCGCACACCGCCGGGCCGCCCGCCGTGATCACTCCCCGTGATCACGCTGTGTTCCCCCCGGGCCCCGCCCGGCACCGCTCCCCGGCGTGTTCACAGGCGTTCCGCACCCCCCTGGAACCGCATCCTCAATTCGGACCGGTGGTCGATCTCCCCTACACTCGGTGGTGTGCCTCGTGGTGATGGACGACTCAACCACGACCTGCTCCCCGGAGAGAAGGGCCCCCAGGACGCTTGCGGCGTCTTCGGAGTCTGGGCTCCGGGCGAAGAGGTCGCCAAGCTCACCTATTTCGGACTGTATGCCCTGCAGCACCGTGGACAGGAGTCCGCGGGCATCGCAGTGAGCAACGGGTCCCAGATCCTGGTCTTCAAGGACATGGGACTGGTCTCGCAGGTCTTCGACGAAACGTCGCTGGGATCCCTCCAGGGCCATATCGCGGTCGGCCATGCCCGCTACTCCACCACCGGTGCCTCGGTGTGGGAGAACGCGCAGCCGACATTCCGTGCCACCGCGCAGGGCTCGATCGCCCTGGGCCACAACGGAAACCTGGTCAATACGGCCCGGCTCGCCGAGATGGTCGCCGACCTGCCCCGCAAGGACGGCCGTGCCACCCAGGTCGCGGCGACCAACGACACCGACCTGGTGACCGCGCTGCTCGCCGGCCAGACCGATGACGAGGGCAAGCCGCTGTCCATCGAGGACGCGGCCACCAAGGTGCTCCCCGAGGTCCGGGGCGCGTTCTCGCTCGTCTTCATGGACGAGCACACCCTGTACGCCGCCCGCGACCCCCAGGGCGTCCGCCCGCTGGTCCTCGGCCGGCTGGAGCGCGGCTGGGTGGTGGCCTCCGAGTCCGCCGCCCTGGACATCTGCGGCGCCAGCTTCGTACGGGAGATCGAACCCGGCGAGCTCGTCGCCATCGACGAGAACGGCCTCCGCACTTCGCGATTCGCGAAGGCGAAGCCCAAGGGCTGCGTTTTCGAGTACGTGTACCTGGCTCGCCCCGACACGGACATCGCCGGGCGCAACGTCTATCTGTCCCGCGTGGAGATGGGTCGCAAGCTGGCGGCCGAGGCCCCCGTCGAGGCCGACCTCGTCATAGCGACCCCGGAATCCGGCACCCCGGCGGCCATCGGGTACGCCGAGGCCAGCGGAATCCCGTTCGGTTCGGGCCTGGTCAAGAACGCGTACGTCGGCCGGACCTTCATCCAGCCGTCGCAGACCATCCGCCAGCTCGGTATCCGGCTCAAGCTGAACCCGCTCAAGGAAGTCATCAAGGGCAAGCGCCTGGTGGTCGTCGACGACTCGATCGTCCGCGGCAACACCCAGCGGGCCCTGGTACGGATGCTCCGCGAGGCCGGTGCCGCCGAGATCCACATCCGGATCTCCTCCCCGCCGGTGAAGTGGCCCTGCTTCTTCGGCATCGACTTCGCGACCCGCGCCGAACTGATCGCCAACGGAATGTCGGTCGACGAGATCGGCACCTCCATGGGCGCGGATTCCCTCGCGTACATCTCGCTCGACGCGATGGTCGAGGCGACGACGATCGACAAGGCGAACCTGTGCCGTGCCTGCTTCGACGGCGAATACCCGATGGAGCTCCCGGACCCGGAGCTGCTCGGCAAGCAGTTGCTGGAGACCGAGCTGGCAGCCGGCCCCGCCGAGACCGCGGCGGCCGACGCGCTGCGTCGTCCGTGACGCGGACCGACCGGCTCCCTCCCCACCAGCCCCGTATTCCCACACGAAAGATCCCAGGCAATGTCTGAGACAACAGGCGCTTCCTACGCGGCAGCGGGCGTCGACATCGAAGCCGGTGACCGTGCCGTCGAGCTGATGAAGGAGTGGGTGAAGAAGACGCGTCGCCCCGAGGTCGAGGGCCTCGGCGGCCTCGGCGGATTCGCCGGCCTCTTCGACGCCTCGGCGCTCAAGCGGTACGAGCGCCCCCTGCTCGCCTCCGCCACCGACGGCGTCGGTACGAAGGTCGATCTGGCCCGCCGCATGGGCGTGTACGACACCATCGGCCACGACCTCGTCGGCATGGTCGTCGACGACCTCGTCGTCTGCGGCGCCGAACCGCTGTTCATGACCGACTACATCTGCGTCGGCAAGGTGTATCCCGAGCGTGTCGCGGCCATCGTGAAGGGCATCGCCGAAGGCTGTGTGCTCGCGGGCTGCGCCCTCGTCGGCGGCGAGACCGCCGAGCACCCCGGCCTCCTGGGCCCCGAGGACTTCGATGTCGCCGGCGCCGGTACGGGCGTGGTCGAGGCCGAGCTGATGCTGGGCCCGGACCGTATCCGTAAGGGGGACGCCGTGATCGCGATGGCGTCCTCCGGTCTTCACTCCAACGGGTACTCGCTCGTCCGGCACGTGGTCTTCGACCGGGCGGGCTGGGCGCTGGACCGGCAGGTCGAGGAGTTCGGCCGGACTCTCGGCGAGGAGCTGCTCGAGCCCACCAGGATCTACTCGCTGGACTGCCTGGCCCTCACCCGTACGACCGAGGTGCACGGCTTCAGCCATGTCACCGGAGGTGGTCTGGCCAACAACCTGGCCCGGGTCGTCCCGGACACGCTGCACGCCGTCGTGGACCGTTCCACCTGGACGCCCGGCGCGGTCTTCGACCTGGTCGGCAGGACCGGGCAGGTCGAGCGGCTGGAGCTGGAGAAGACGCTGAACATGGGCGTCGGCATGATCGCGATCGTGCCGGCCGATTCGGTGGACGCCGCGCTGACGACGCTGGCCGACCGGGGGGTCGACTCCTGGGTCGCCGGTGAGATCACCGAACGCGGTACGCACGACTCGGGCGCGGCGCTGACCGGGAACTACGCGCGGTAGGACACCCGACGGGGCAGCACAGAACCCGGTCCGGGCGAGCCCGGACCGGGTCGATGTGTCAGCGCGAGGTCAAGCGCCGCGGCGCTGTGACGACGGACCGGACTTGTCGTCCTCGTCCGCGTCCTCTTCGTCGTTGTACAGATCCGCGTACTGTGCGTACGGGTCATCCTCGTCGTCGTCCTCGAACGGCTCCGCGTTCGGTGGCTGACTCGAAGGCGATGCGCCCAGCTCACTAGCCAGACGCGACAGATCCGTCCCGCCGCTGCTGTACTTCAGCTGGCGGGCGACCTTGGTCTGCTTGGCCTTTGCCCGGCCGCGCCCCATGGCTCGACCCCCTCGGTGACGGGGCTCGACGGCCCCAGAGTCTTGACACGCGTTCATGTTTCAGGACGGGCCCTCGACTGCGAGGCCGCGCCCGTGGCTTTAACCGTACCTGCTTCCTCGGCCATACGGTACGCCGCCCGCGTCACACGCCCGGGTACTGGACCGTCGGAACGCCCGTTTTCGCAGGTCAACAGCGATTTTAAGCTCTTGTGGGCGTCGACCCGCCGACCGGGGTGAGTCTTGTCTCCCCGGCCGGCGGGCCGGCTGCCCCGGCGTTGCCGACGCGTTACTTTCGGGCGTCCGCCATGCGCTGCTCGGCGATCCTGTCGGCCGCAGCGGCCGGCGGAATCCCGTCATCCTTCGCACGTGCGAAGATCGCGAGCGTGGTGTCGAAGATCTCCGTGGCCTTCGCCTTGCACCGGTCGAAGTCGAACCCGTGGAGCTCGTCGGCGACCTGGATAACGCCACCGGCGTTCACCACGTAGTCGGGTGCGTACAGGATCGAGCGGTCGGCGAGGTCCTTCTCGACGCCAGGGTGCGCGAGCTGGTTGTTGGCCGCACCGCACACCACCTTCGCGGTCAGCACCGGCACGGTCTCGTCGTTGAGGGCGCCGCCGAGCGCGCACGGGGCGTAGATGTCCAGGCCCTCGGTACGGATCAGCGCGGCGGTGTCCGCGACGACGGTGACCTCGGGGTGCAGGTCGGTGATCCGGCGTACGGACTCCTCCCGTACATCCGTGATGACGACCTCCGCGCCGTCCCGCAGCAGGTGCTCGACCAGGTGGTGGCCCACCTTGCCGACGCCCGCGATGCCGACCTTGCGGCCGCGCAGCGTCGGGTCGCCCCAGACGTGCTGCGCGGAGGCCCGCATGCCCTGGAAGACACCGAAGGAGGTCAGGACGGAGGAGTCGCCCGCGCCGCCGTTCTCGGGGGAGCGGCCGGTGGCCCAGCGGCACTCCCGGGCGACGACGTCCATGTCGGCGACGTACGTGCCGACGTCGCACGCGGTCACGTAACGTCCGCCGAGTGAGGACACGAACCGGCCGTAGGCGAGGAGGAGGTCCTCGGTCTTGATCTTCTCCGGGTCACCGATGATGACGGCCTTGCCGCCTCCGTGGTTGAGACCGGCCATGGCGTTCTTGTACGACATGCCGCGCGACAGGTTCAGGGCGTCGGCGATGGCGTCGGACTCGGACGCGTAGGGGTAGAAGCGGGTACCGCCGAGGGCGGGGCCCAGTGCGGTGGAGTGAATCGCGATGACAGCTTTGAGGCCGGTGGCACGGTCCTGGCAGATCACGACCTGTTCGTGACCTCCCTGATCCGAATGGAACAGGGTGTGCAGGACGCCGTCGGTTACATCGGTCACTGTGGTGACTCCCAAGTACGAAGCGGCGGAAAGACCCTCCTGAAGGTGGGGAGGGCCCCGGACCGACCGGCACGGACGGTCCGACTGGGCACGAGCGTATGTCCTTCGGGCACGTAGATCGGGTTCAGTGCCGAGGATCACCCTCTGGCGGAGTACGGGCGTGACACGATTCGCCGTATGTCGGTGGTGTCTTCGGTGCTCGTCCCTTACACGTCCTACTTGCGGGTGTACGAGCCGCTCGCCGCCTTCCCCGAACCCGAACGGAGCCACTGGGAGCGCTACGCCCGGCGGCCGGCCCTGCCCACGGCCCAGGACGAACTGCGCCGGTCGCTGGCGGACCTGATTCCGGTTCCGCCGGTGGCGGTGCCCGTGCACGAGAGCGCGGATGCCTTCGTGACGGAGGCCGACGGGGTGGTGTGTGTCTGTCCGTGGCGGACCCGGATGCGCGGATGGCTGGCGCTGGAGGAACTGGGGGGAATGTTTCCGGCCACAGTTCTCGACGCGGTGCTGCCGCCGGTGGTCCGCGGCCAGGCGGCGGCGGACCACGAGCGGTGGCGGGCGCGGAACCCGGACGCCCGGCCGTGGATCAGGACCACCGTGTGGCACGTTCCGGTGCGCTGGTTCGTGCTCTTCGCGGACGAGGAGCGCGAGT
>DATCWZ010000367.1:0-2597 GCA_036566065.1 Streptomyces sp.
GGGCCACTCGAGACTGGCTGTGGGGCCGGCTCACTGCGCGGCCGGAGAGGCCAGAGGGCCACGTGCGCGCCGAGGAGCGTGAGGACCCGCGCGTGGCGCTGCCCGATTGATCCGCCGCCGCGGACGACGACGCGCTGACGCTCTGACAGGCGGTCGACCACGTGGCGCTCGGGCACGACAGCACCTTCTCACGGGCCGCGGAGTTCCGGGCGTGGGCCCGAGGAGCGTCAGTGGTGCGCGAGCTCGCGGTTCGGCTCGTGGCTGGGCTCAGGTGACGCAGGCCGCGCCTCTGCCGGCTGGCGCCTGGTGCCGTCCACCACTCCTGCCACGAACCACAGGATGACGAACAGGATGAGCAGGGCTCCGGGGATGAGCGGGTTGACAGCCATGGTGGATCTCCTCATTACCTTCAACATGGGTTCACAAATTTTCGCTACATTCGTTGTAGCGTAATTACCCGTCGAGTTGTTCCCGAGAGGATCGACGATGTACCACGGTCGCGGGCGTCCGCGGAACCCGGCAGTCGGCGAGCGCATCCTCGGTGCCGCCCTCGACCTGCTCCGGCGCACGGGCCCCGGCGCCCTCACCATCGACGCGGTCTCGGCTCGATCGGGAGTTGCGCGAACGTCGATCTACCGGCGGTACCCGGACCGACAGACGCTCATCGCTGCCACGCTCGACCGGCTCGTCGAAGTGCCGACGCCGGCTCCGCACCTCCCGGTGGAGGAGAAGCTGAGGTGGGTCCTGGCCGAGGTGCGCCGGCTGGTCGAGGACCGTCTGGGCCGCGGAGGAACGGCCGCGGTCATCGCCGACGCGGACCCCGATTTCACCTCGGCGCTCCGGCACGTCCTGCGAGGCCGGTTGGAGATGCTACGAGCCGACATCCAGTCCGATGTCGACAGTGGCACTCTCGACCCGGGAGTGGATCCGAGGGCACTGACCGGCCTGCTTCTCGGTGCGTATCTCGGCGAGGTGCTCGAGCACGGGCAGGCACGCGAGGGGTGGGCGGACAGCACGGTCAGCCTGCTGCTGCGCGGCGCGGCGGTCAGGCCACCTGACGCGCCAGGCGCAGGACCGCCTCCGCGACAAGTGGGCCGAACATGACCGGGTCGTTGTGGTCCGCCCCGGGGATGACGATGCGTTCGACGAGGCCGGGCGCTGTGTCGGCCACCCGGGCGCTCAACTGGGGCGGCACGATGGAATCGCGGTCCCCGTAGATCACCGTCGTAGGGACGGAGCTGCTCGCCACGTGCTGGACCACCTCGAACCGGTCTCTCAGGACCAGCCGCACCGGGAGCCACGGGTAGTGGTGGGCCCCGACGTCGGCGAGCCCGGTGAACGGTGACCGGAGCACGAGGCCGGCGGCCGGTGTCCGTGCCTGAAGGGCGGCGACCACCCCCGTCCCCAACGACTCGCCGAAGTAGATGGTCCGCGCCGGGGGGTAGCCCAGCCGCTCGAGTGCCCCGGCGGCCGCGAGGGCGTCCTTGTGGAGTCCGGACTCGCTGGGCGAGCCGGGGTTGCCTCCGTAGCCGCGGTAGTCCATGAGGAGCACCGCCAGCCCGCGTCGGCGGAGCTCGGCCGCCAGGTCGGCCCGACCGGCACGGTTGCCTCCATTGCCGGGTGCCATGAGGACGGCGATGTCGAGCTGAACCTCATCGCCCGCGGGCACGAACCAGGCGCCGAGCTCCAGGCCGTCCGACGTGTGGAGCGTGACGTCCCGAGCCCCGTCGATCACGCGGCCAGCGGGAGGGACGGGTGACGAGTCAGGGAAGTAGATCAGCCGCCGCTGTATCCCGGGAATCACGCCGACCGCCACACCGATCACCAGAACCACGAGGAGGAGAACGAGCACGAGACGGAACCGCCGCCGCGATCGGTCCCGCCTGACCATGACCCATGGTGTCCCCTGCTGTCACGCCCCTGCCACCCCGGCAGACCTGCATCACGGCGGTGTCGAGACGCCTGATGCCAGGAGGGGTGGATAGGTTCGGCATGTGACTGGGCACGGCGACGGGGTGGCAGCAACGCCGGCGCGGGGCGCTGCCCCGGGGTCGCTCGGCTCGCACTCGGTCGTCTATCTCGTCGGGACGGCCCTGCAGGGACTCGGCATCCTGCTCATCCTGCCCTTCGCGACGCGCCTGCTCGGCGACGCGGAGTACGGCAAGGTCGCCACCGCGCTCGTGGTCATCCAGATGGTCGGCACCATCGCGGCGGCTGGCCTGCCCCAGGTGATCCTCCGGGAGTACCACCGCGGTGCGGACGGTCCCACCGCCGGCAGGGCGCTCGCGGGGACCATGACCCTGCTCGCCGTTGCGGTGGCGGTGCTGGGGATCGCCATCGGCGTGGTGCTCGCGGCGGCCGGACGGGCCGAGCTGCGGGAATGGGTCCTCGTGGTCATCGCCTCGGCCGCCCTGACGACCGTCGTTGCCGGACAGTCCTTGTCACGGGCGAGGCTTCGGCCCTTCGAGTTCCTCGCGCTCGCGGTCGCCGCCACGGTCGTCGCCCATCTGGCGGGGCTGCTCGCCGCGAGGGGTGACCGCGCGGGACTGACCTATCTCACCGCCTACACCGCGGCGCTCGTCGTGGCGGCGGCCGTC
>DATCWZ010000743.1:0-3361 GCA_036566065.1 Streptomyces sp.
GAACCTCGCCGACGCGCTGTTCCCCGACGGGGTGTTCAAGAAACTCTGGGCCGGAATCTTCGTCACCACGGGCGGCGGCTGCGAGAAGTTCGAGAAGCAGTTGTGCGAGATGTACGAACGGGTCGCCGTCAGCGGCAAACCAGACTCCGCCGCCCGTGAGTTGCTCACCGAGCGCTCCCCGGCCGCCGTCGCCGACCGTATCGATGTGCCCGCGCTGATCGTCCAGGGACAGAGCGACTCCCTCTTCCCGCTCGGCCAGGCCGACGCCATGGCGAAGGCCATCAGCAAGAACGGCGCGCCCGTTTCCGTCGACTGGATCGCGGGCGGGCACGACGGCGGCGACATGGAGACCGGTCGCGTCGAGAGCCGGATCGACAACTGGTTCGACCACTACCTGAAGAAGGACAAGAGCGCGGACACCGGCCCCGCGTTCCGGGTGACCCGGACCGGAGGAGTCGACTCCACCGATGGGGCCGCCCTCAAGCGCGGCGCGGACGGCGACGTCTACCCGGGGCTGCACAGCGACGCCGAAAAGATCGCCCTGCGCAGCAGTAGCAAAGCTGGAGGCGGCAAGTACGGTGCGAACGGCCTCACCCAGACCTTCCGCAGCCCCGCCGGTGCCACCCCGCCGTCCATCTCCGCCGTCCCCGGCGTCGGCGGCGGGCTGTCCCAGTTGTCCTCTCTCGGGCTCGGGTTCTCCCTCGACTTCCCCGGCCAGTACGCGAGTTTCGACTCCGCCCCGCTGGCCGGCTCCCTGCGCATCACCGGCTCACCGACCGTCCGCGTCCACGTGAAGGCGGACAAGGGCGACGCCGTGCTGTTCGGCAAGGTGTACGACGTGTCGCCGGACGGCAAGCAGCAGATCCTGCCCTCCCAGCTCGTCGCCCCGTACCGGATCACCTCCGAACAGCAGCGGAATCCCGTCGAACTGACCCTGCCCGCCATCGATTACGAGGTCGGCTCCGGGCACCACTTGCGCCTCGTCCTGTCCACGACCGACCTCGGCTACGCGTCACCGGCCGCGCCGGCCGCGTACACCGTCTCGCTCGACGGACCGCTGACCGTGCCCACCGCGCCCGCCGTGAAGACCGCCCCGGCCGGACTGCCCTGGTGGACCTGGGGCCTGCCGTCCGGCGCGCTGGTCATCGCTGCCCTGCTGGTGCTCACCGCACGCAGGCGCACGGCGACCCCGGCGCCGGACCCGGCCCTGGTCGACGTACCGCTGCACATCACCGGACTCTCCAAGAAGTACGCCAAGTCCGCCGACCGGTATGCCGTACGCGACCTGGGCTTCTGCGTCGAGAGGGGCCAGGTGCTCGGCCTCCTCGGGCCGAACGGCGCCGGCAAGACCACCACCCTGCGCATGCTGATGGGGCTCATCAGGCCCGACGAGGGCGAGATCCGCGTCTTCGGGCACGCCATCGGGCCGGGCGCGCCCGTGCTGTCGCGGGTCGGCTCGTTCGTCGAGGGCGCCGGTTTCCTGCCGCACCTGTCCGGGCGCGCCAACCTGGAGCTGTACTGGCGGGCCACCGGGCGGCCCGAACAGGACTCCCGTATCGACGAGGCCCTGGAGATCGCCGGACTCGGCGACGCGCTGGCCCGCGCCGTGCGTACGTACTCCCAGGGCATGCGGCAGCGGCTCGCCATCGCCCAGGCCATGCTCGGCATGCCGGACCTGTTGATCCTCGACGAACCGACCAACGGCCTGGACCCGCCGCAGATCCGCGAGATGCGGCAAGTGATGATCGATTACGCGGCCGGTGGCCGGACCGTCATCGTCTCCAGCCACCTCCTGTCCGAGGTCGAGCAGTCCTGCACCCACCTCGTGGTCATGGACCGCGGCCGGCTCGTCCAGGCGGGCCCGGTCGCCGAGATCACCGGCTCCGGCGACATGCTGCTCGTCACCACGGCGGACGCGCTCACCGAGCCGCTCGTGGACAAGGTGGCCGCTCTGGCGGGCATCGGCTCAGCCGTACGCACCGGGGACGGGCACGCGCTGCTGGTCCGGCTCGACGGCGCCACCACGCCGCAACTCATCGCCGAACTGGTGCGCCTCGACATCCCGGTGACGGGTGCGGGACCGCACCGACGGCTGGAGGACGCGTTCCTCACCCTGATCTCCGGAGGCTCCGCATGAGCGCCACCCAGGCCGCTGCTGATGACGTACGGGCCCTCGCCGAGGCGCCGGGCTACCGGGCCCGCCGCACCCTGCCCCTGCGCGTCGAGGCGATGCGGCAACTGCGCAGGCGCCGCACCCTGGTCATGGGCGGGGTGCTGGCCGCCCTGCCGTTCATCCTGATCACCGCCTTCGCCATCGGCGGCACGCCCGGGGGCCGACCCGGCGGCGGCAACCGCATCAACCTGATGGACACCGCGACGGCGTCCGCGGCGAACTTCGCGGCGACCTGCCTGTTCGTCTCGGCGGGCTTCCTGCTGGTGGTGCCGGTGGCGCTGTTCTGCGGGGACACCGTGGCGTCCGAGGCCAGTTGGTCCTCGCTGCGCTATCTGCTCGCCTCGCCCGTGCCGCGCGCCCGGCTGCTGTGGAGCAAGCTCGTCGTCGCCCTCGGCTTCAGCCTGGCCGCGATGCTGCTGCTGCCCGTGGTGGCCCTGGCCGCCGGGGCCGCCGCGTACGGCTGGGGGCCGCTCCAGGTACCCACCGGCGGGACGCTGGCCACCGCCGACACCGTGCCGCGCCTGGCGCTCGTCGTCGGGTTCATATTCGTCTCCCAACTCGTCACCGCCGGGCTGGCGTTCTGGCTGTCGACCAAAACCGATGCCCCGCTGGGCGCGGTCGGCGGGGCAGTCGGCCTGACCATCATCGGCAATGTGCTGGACGCCGTCACCGCGCTCGGCTCCTGGCGCGACTTCCTGCCCGCGCACTGGCAGTTCGCCTGGGTGGACGCGCTCCAGCCGGACCTGGAGTGGGGCGGGATGGCGCAGGGGGCGGCCGTCTCGGTGTCGTATGCCCTGATCCTTTTCGCGCTGGCCTTCCGCGGGTTCAGCCGCAAGGACATCGTGTCCTGAAACCGGGCCCGCCGCCATCACCGCCGGCGAGCGCGGAGCTTCAGGACACCTGCCTCAGGTCACATGTTCGACGAACCACTCCCGGGCCAGATCCGCGACCTGTTCGAGAGCGCCCGGTTCCTCGAAGAGATGCGTCGCGCCCGGCACGATCTCCAGCCGGTTCTCGCAGAACAGCGCCGCCTGTGCCTGCCGGTTGAGGTCGATCACCGTGCTGTCGTTGCCGCCGACGATGAGCAGGGTGGGTGCCCGTACGGCGGACAGCTCGGGCCCGGCGAGATCGGGCCGCCCGCCGCGCGACACCACCGCGCCGACGCCCGAGTCGACCGCCGCGGCGGCC
>DATCWZ010000266.1:0-2061 GCA_036566065.1 Streptomyces sp.
ATCGTCGAGGGCACCAACCAGATCCAGCGCATGGTCATCGCCCGCCATCTCGCGGGCCCCGAGACGCGCTGACCGCCAGGTGTTGCCGGTCCGCACCACGGGGACGAAAGCCGTCGTGGTGCGGAGCTGCGTTCAGGCGGCGCGGCGCCGGGCCTGCGGGAACCGCATCGGCCGAGAGCCGGGGCCGCCGGCGTGCGAGAAGGGCCGCATCCGCCAGTCGAATCCCTGGGGAAGCGTCAGCAGCAGTGCCGTCTCCTGCTCCTGCGGAGCGGGCGACTCGTCGGCCGGGCGGGCGTCCGCCGCCGGGCGGTTCGTGCCCGGGCACACGGTCAGGACGAACGGGTTCCACGGCGTGGGGCACAGCGCGTGCTCCGGCAGGACCTCCTCGTCCGCCAGCAGCGCGATCGGCTGGGCGCAGGCCGGGCAGATGACCCGGTACATCTCGAAGGTGTCGTACGCGTCGGAAGCGGCATCCTCGTCCGGATCAACGGGCTCCGCTTCGGTACGTCCGGTCAGCTTCAGGCTCTGCATTGGGATATTCCCCCCTCGGGTGGGCCGGCAAGGCGCCACGGCCTCGACCAAAGCAAGCACTTCCCGCCCGGAGTACGGCGTAACCGTGAGGCCCATTTCTACTGACGCGTAAACATGTGGCATTGGTCACATGCCCCCCGCAGGTGCCCTTCCTGAGCCCCCGCGACTGTGCCGGAAGGGACCGGGGGCCATAGGTTGATCCGCATGGAGGAGCTGGACCGTCAGATCGTGGAATTGCTCGTCAAGGACGGGCGGATGAGCTACACCGACCTGGGCAAGGCCACGGGCCTTTCCACCTCGGCCGTTCATCAGCGCGTGCGCCGCCTCGAACAGCGCGGGGTGATCCGCGGCTATGCCGCAGTCGTCGACCCCGAGGCCGTCGGGCTGCCCCTGACCGCGTTCATCTCGGTGAAACCCTTCGACCCGAGCGCCCCCGACGACATCGCGGAACGGCTCGCGGGCGTCCCGGAACTCGAGGCGTGCCACAGCGTCGCGGGGGACGAGAACTACATCCTCAAGGTCCGGGTCGCGACCCCGCTGGCACTGGAGCACCTGCTCACCCGCATCCGTACGCTGGCCGGTGTCTCCACCCGTACGACGGTCGTCCTGTCGACCCCGTACGAGGCACGCCCCCCGCACATCTGAGTCACCGCGCATCCAGGTCACCGCACGGCGGCGCCGAGGGGGCGTGGCCCGGAGCGCTCCCGGGCAGGCGGGAGACTGGTCCCATGACCGAGAGCGAACACCGCACCGTGCTGCTGCGCGGTGGAGACATCCACAGCCCCGCCGATCCGTTCGCCACCGCGATGGTCGTCGAACGCGGGCGCGTCGCCTGGGTGGGCTCCGAAGGGGCGGCCGACGCCTTCACGAGCGGTGCCGACGAGGTGATCGACCTCGAAGGGGCCCTGGTCACCCCGGCCTTCACCGACGCGCACGTCCACACCACGGCGACCGGTCTCGCCCTCACGGGCCTCGACCTGTCCGGGGCCCGCACCCTCGCGGAGGCCCTGGCGCTGGTGCGTGCGTACGCGAACGGCCACCCCGGCGACCGGGTCCTGCTCGGCCACGGCTGGGACGCCGCGAACTGGCCGGGACAGCGGCCCCCGTCGCGCGCCGAACTGGACGAGGCGACGGCCGGGCGGCCGGTCTACCTGCCCCGGGTCGATGTGCACTCCGCCGTCGTGAGCACCGCGCTCCTCGACCTGGTCCCGGGCGTCACCGGGCTGACCGGATACCACCCCGACGGCCCCCTGACCGGCGCCGCCCACCACGCCGTGCGTGCCGCAGCCCATGCGGCCGTGACGCCGGACCGCAGGGCCGAGGCCCAGCGCGCCGCCCTGGCTCACGCCGCCTCGCTCGGCATCGCCACGGTGCACGAGTGCGCGGGCCCCGAGATCTCCGACGAGGAGGACTTCACAGCGCTGCTGAAGCTGGCCGCCGAGCAGCGCGGCACGCGGGTCATCGGCTACTGGGCCGAGCCCGTCGCGGACGAGAAGGAGGCCCGCCGCATCCGCGAACTCGGCGCGGCGG
>DATCWZ010000623.1:0-8618 GCA_036566065.1 Streptomyces sp.
ACCGCACCCTGCTCGACGAATGGGCCTGCGCATAGTAAAGGTTGCACGCAGTGCAGTACGACATCGTGCTACGGGCTCCGTGCCCTGTGAGGTCGGTCGCACCGGGCGATCTTTGTGTGACGGCCCTCAACTGAAGTGATCACGGCGTCGGGGCCGTCCTGAATAGGCCCGTGCCCTGCGATGAACTGCACTGCTTCCCGATGGTACGGGTTTGACGGTCGCGTAGCGCATGCTGCTCGGGTCAGTCCCTGATATACCCGTCTATGTGGAGACAGCCAATGTCGCAGCACCTACCCAGACGAGTCACGCCCGGAAGGCGGGGGGCGCTCATGTCGCCATCGTGACTATTCCGGAGCATGGCCATGTGCTCCCGACTCTGGCACTGGTCAGTGAGCTCGTACGCCGAGGTCACAGGGTGACATATATTGTGAGCAGTGACTTTGTAGACGCCGTGCGGGAGGCGGGCGCGACCAGGATTGTTCCCTTGATCGGGAAGCTTCCCGAGGGTGCAATTCCTGAGGGCGACATGGAGGCGGGGGTTTCGTTTCTCGTAAATGCTGCGGCCCGCCTCGTTCCCCAACTGCATGCTGTTTTCGCGGCTGACCGTCCGGATGTTGTTGTGCACGATCTTCTGGCTTGGTCGGGAAAGATGCTGGCCGCTCATCTCGGTGTTCCTGCAGTGCAACTGAACTGTAGTCACGCTCCATATAAATCTTGGGAGCGTGAAATGTGCGGGGTCGCTTCCCTTCAGGATGCAGCCTTTTTCGATGACTTCCGGAGGTTCTTGCACGCCAATGGCATCGACTCCTCGACCGAGTCCTTCATAAGCAATTCGGACTACAGTGTGGTATTCACCGTAAAACGGTTTCAAAGGATGTCACACACGGTCAGCGACTCGCACACGTTCGTTGGCCCATCCCTTGGTGAACGTCGTTTTCAGGGACAGTGGCACCGTGTGTCCGATCGGCCGCTACTATTCGTTTCCATGGGCTCATGCTTCTCCGGATCAACAGACTTCATCAACGCGTGTGTAGAGGCTTTCGAACTTCCGGACTGGGACGTTGTCATGGCCGTTGGGAACCGGGCCGACCTATCCGGGATGCATCGGGCGCCACCAAAAAACGTCAGCCTGCGGCGTCACGTTCCCCAGCTCAAAGTATTGGCGCAGGCCGATGCATTTATCAGCCATGGCGGAATGGGAAGCACGATGGAGGCCATGTATTACGGAGTCCCTCTGGTCGTCATCCCCCAGATGTCCGAGCAGCGGATCAACGCTACCCAGGTCCAGGAACTGAACCTGGGCCGCTGTGTACCCTCTGCAGATGCCACGGCTTCGGAAATGCGCCGAGTCTTCATGAGTGTGGTAGGCGACAAGGCCCTGAAGTCGCGGGTGGAAGAGATGCAGCGGGAAGTACAGGGCGCAGGAGGCGCGCAGGCCGCAGCAGATGTGGTCGAGAGGGCCCTAAATGATTACTCATTGCTTTCGTGAGGACCGGCCGGTGACACCAGGGGCATTGCGTGACTGGGATTGGTCCTGTTCGCCGGTCTTGTGAGTGATGCGGCGTCATGTCCGTTGGGCGGCACGGGACCCCGGAGACCGGAGCAGGCACGGTGCTGGTGATCATGTGGTTGTCGAGACCCATGAGAACCGAGCGGGACCGTGCCCGCCCGAACATCATCGCCCATCCCTTCCGTGCTGGTGCAACTGGCCTCCACGACTGATTCCCTCACCTCAAGAGATGTCGCTGACCTGCGGTGTTTCCTGATCCTGGCCGCCGATCCCCGCGACGTGCGGGGACTGCGGTATCCGGCGGTCGCGTTGCTGGTGCCGCCGCCTCGGCCGGTGCTTGGCTTCGCGGCCGATGGGCTCACCGGTCTGCGACCGGTGCCGCACGCCGCAACGGTGCGTTGCCTGCTGCAGCGTGCGGACGGTGATGCGCTGGATGCGGCGATCGGCGCGTTTCTGCAGGCCGGAACGCCACGCCCGGCCGAGCCGGAGACGAAGGCGGGGCCGGTGCGGCGGGTGATCGCGGTCGGCGCCAAGGTGGTACGCGGTTCGCGGACCAAGACCGCCACGGCGATCCGGCTGCCAGCGGCGACGGGCCACCACGGCGTGGTCCTGGCCCGGCAGCGGGTCGCCTCGAAGAGTAATGAGATCCCTTCTTTCGCACCCCGGGGCCAGGTTCGTGCGCCAGTGGGCACTGACCAGCAGGCCCCGGTCCTCCAGCGGTAGATCCCGCGGCCGGCCCCTGCGTCCGGATCTCGTCAGGTCCGCCTTCACGGCCGCATTCACCGACTCGGTCGCGTTTCGGGGCAGTTCAGTCCCCCGCGAGATCCGAGTTCCTCAAGGGCCAGGCGGTGAAGCTTGGTACAGCCCTGCCGTCCTGGCGGTATCCGCAACTCATCCGGCACACGCCGGACAACCACGGCGAACAGCGCACCCTGCCCGATGGGATGCCCTTTCAAGGCTCCGTCCGGCTCGCCACTGGCCTTGTCTCCTGTTCGCCTCTGCAACGATCCTGCAAGGCCCTGTCATTCAGGAGTGCTTCCTCCCCCGATAGGGTGATGAGCGATCAAATTGCTTGCAAGCATATGCCATGTCCTGACTGACTGGACGCATCCAACCGGTGGGCAGCCCATCCCGCTCCGGGGGGGCGCGACGTCAAATGTGGTCGTTGGTCTGCTCTGCGCGTGGGGTGGCCCGGTGTCCACTGCGACGCCGCGTTGGGCACCCCTTGAGGGGGAGTGGATCCGCCAGCCGGTGTCACGACAGTGGCACCGGCTGAGTGGTTGTCCACGCCCGCTGCAGCGAGATCGGTCCAGGTCCGGCCCTGAGCATGTCTGAGATCCCTTCACCCCATACACGTGCACATGTGAACAGGCTTGTAGGCGGGCGAGGTAACCGATGACGGACGATCTCGGACTTCGACGGTGACCGTCGGGGCTGTGCAGGTGGCGTCCGATTCCTGTGCACGGCCCGGATTCCGGACAAACAGCCCTTGCCGCAGGGACGCTTCAGGCTGCAGCACCGATGATGCCCGGCGACGTGTACTGAGCGGCAGGCGACAGCGAGACTCTGGCAGCGACCGGATGCGGGGCTGCTTCGGGCTGCACCCGGCGGCAGTGCCGCCGGTGTTCAGGCCGCTCCGGCCGGCGCTCTGCCCGCGCTTCGCCCGGTGGAGAGGAGACCGGGTCCGGGCCGGATCCCACCGGGTCATCGTCCTCGACGAACCCGGCGTCCAGGCACGGCTGGACTGGTGACGGTGCACGACCGGCTCCGTCAGCGTCGGGGCGACAAGAGAGCCGCGGACCGGACCGAGCCCGACCGGCCATGGCAAAAGCGGATCAGAAGATCACCTGATCACCGGCCGGAACGTGCTGCCCCCTGTCACCGGGCATCCGCGGTGCCGACATGCATGACAGGCCCCGGCCTGCAACCGCTGGTGCGCGCTATCCCATCCCTCCGCTCCCGACGCGTCACCGCCGCCCGGCCGGGCTCTACGCCGGCAAGGGGGAACGACACGACCACCCGCCGGTAGCTGAGCAGGAGAGGCTTTAGCCACCGTATCGCCCGGGAGGGCATCGAGCCCTCCACGGGGCCGGGCCGCCACCGCCGGGTGGAGAGGATGGTCTCCCGGCTTTGCCGGCACAGCGGCGCTTGCACGGTCCCCCAGCAGCTCACCGCCAACCTCACGGGACCCGGACCACAAGCCCGTGACACATCTTTCATCCCTCGTACGGGGGATGTTCGCTCCCGGCCCTTGCTAGTTGCCTCACTCCTATGGATCACTAGACATACCGGCAGACCGCCCATTCAGCCGGACAGCGCGACATTGCCTCGCCGACCTGTCTGAAGAGGGCTTCAGTGCATGTCGGAGCTGCGCCGCCCGAGCAGCATGCCACGTAGCGCGGCGGCTTAACGCCGCTTACCCCGCCGCTCGCCCACATGCCTGGTCCTGCCCGTGGTCGGCCCTCGCAGCGACCGCGATCCACAACCTACGGCAAGGTCCGTATCCGTTGTGTCTCAGGCACATGCATCGGTGAATCACCGCAACGGCAGCACATCATCGGCACTTCTTCCACAAGGAGACACCCATGTCCGTCGCAGCCCTGTTTCCCCCTGTCCTGACCCAGCCGAGTCTGTTCGCCGCCGTTCCGGGCTTCGGCCCGACCACGGGTGGCAACGTCGTCCTCCTCATCGGCATCAATCTGGGCGGGGCAACGTCAGTCACCTTCGGCGGCACTCCCGCCACCGTCGTCTCGCAGGACCCCCTCGGCATCTCTCTCACCGTCATCGCGCCCGCGCACGCGGCCGGTAACGTGCCGGTCGTCGTCACGACCCCGGCCGGCGCGAGCACGCCGGCCAACTACACCTACACGGGCGTGGTGACCGCGCCGCCCATCGTGCTGGCCATCACCCCGCCGAGCGGCCCGACCGCGGGCAACACACCGTTCACGATCATCGGTGCGAACCTCACAGGCGCATCGGTAACCTTCGGGGGCATCCCCGCCACCAACGTCAACGTGCTCGGCGGGGTGATCCTCACGGGCGTCACGCCTCCCGGTGCCGCGGGCCTCGTGTCCGTCCAGGTGACCACGCCCGGTGGCACCACCACCGTTCCTGGTGGATTCACCTACACCGGCCCCGCCCTGCCCACGGCCACGGCCATCACACCGGCCACCGGCCCCGCCGCCGGCGGCACTCCCTTCGCCATCACAGGATCCAACCTGACCGGCGCCACCGTCACCATCGGCGGAGTACCGGCAACCAACATCATCGTTGACCCCACCGGAACAGTACTCGCCGGCATCACTCCGGCAGGAACCCCCGGTAACGCCGCAGTCGTCGTCACGACCCCGGCAGGCAGCAGCACCATCCCCGGCGGCTTCACCTACGTCTGACCCGACCAGACAAAAAAGGGGTGGCCCGGCCGGCCGGCCGGGCCACTTTGCCCCAACAAGCTGCCACCAAACCCGGCAGCCCGCCTGCACGTTATGCATCACCCTTTCCGTTCCCCCTTACGCGCAGCCCTCCCCCGCCCGTAATTACGCCGGCCATCTGGCGCACCCGCCAGGCAGACGGCCAGGACGCCCCCGTCCCGCACGACGGGACGTACCGCCGCGGGTTCGGCCCACGGGCCCGAGAGGGGACGCGGGGGGGTACGCGACGCCGGGGAGCCCAGGCCCTCTTCCCTCAGGCGGACAGGGTTCCCCCGGGGGGCGCGGTGCCCGCACCTGTGCCGGTGCCCTCTCGGCGGGGCCGGTGGCGCCAGCAGGGCCGGCCGTGACGCTGGCATGGTGCGTCCGGGCCGGGATACCTGATCCGGCCGGGCGCAGAACCCGTCCGTCCCACGCTCCGGACCGTTCGCAACACCGCGTCGGTACCCCACTGCAGACGCGTGCGCCGGCCCCGCCTGTGCAGGCGCCGGGCCGGCTCCCCGGTCACGCTCCGGGCGGCCCGGCCCCACGTCTTCCGGAGCCCACGGCGCCTGGCGTCTCCAGCGGGCTGATCACCGCAGCCCAGGGGCGGTACTGGGACGTCGGTGTCGTCGCCGCCCCCGCAAGGCTCACCTGCCGAAAGCCGGCGGCGGGGCCGACCGGGCCTGGGGCAGGCACGACCGTTTCCTATAGATTCGGTCACATCCCGTTGGAGAACAGGCCCAGACCTACGCGTGAGGGAGCCCGCATGGCCTTCATCCACCGCACCACAATGAAGCCCACCAAGCTGGAGTTGCTCACCGAGTGGCTGCCGAAGCAGAGCTGGTACGTGGGCGAAACAAAGACGCCGGAACTGGTCAAGGCCGGTGGGTTCCGTTTGGACGATCCGGAGGGCGCGGTCGGGATCGAGTTCATGGTCGTGGCGGACGCCACCGCGCAGGAGCCGGTGGCGTATCTGGTGCCGATGGGCTACCGCGGTACGGCGCTGGAGGGAGTCCCCGGCCAGGCACTGATCGGCACCTCCGAGCACGGGGTGCTCGGCACTCGGTGGATCTACGATGGCGTCCACGACCCGGTGGTGATGGCGCAGTTGCGCAAACTCCTGTGCGGTGAGGCGACACCGCAGCACCAGAGCAAGAGCGACACCCCCGACCCGACCGTCTCCGTGCATGGCACTGGCCCGTACGACGGGCTTCACGTCCACATCAACCGGGTCCTGCGCCCGGCGAAGGCCGCGCAGAGGCCGTCCGGACACCTCGTCGCCGGGTGGACCTGGCCAGACGGAACGACTGCACGGAGCGTACTCGCGGCCCTGGCGCCGCGGTAGAAGGTCGCGCGGACAGGGGGCGTGTGGCTATGGCCGACGGATCGTCAAGAAAGGTCGAGGTCAGGCCCGCTTCGGCCGGCGGGACAGGTGATAGAGGAAAGCGCCGCCTGCCATGAAGCAGCAAGCTACTGCAACCGCACCCCAGTTGTCTGCATGAAGTCCCGGCCCAATCGTGAACCCGATGCCTGCGCAGATGTTTCCCCAGCCTGCCAGGCGTGGTGACAGAATCTTCTTCCTGAGCCAGGGGAAGACCCAACCGGAGGAGAGGGCGGCGATACCGGAACCGAAGCACACGACCCATAGGCCGGCCAGCAGGGCCCAATCGATGAAATCCATGGTCACAGTGCCTTCCGTGCGGCAGGTGTGCGACTCGTCCGCCGCCGGGCGTGATCTTTGCACGGTGGGTCCGGGGGCCGGGAAGAGGCCCGGAAAGGCCGGCGCAGCGGCTTTGGGCGGGAACAGCCGTGGGGCGACCACGCCGCTGGGGGAACGCGCTGCACCTACGTGTCGAGCTGTCAGGTTGTCGGCTTACTGCGGATGCGGGGAGGCGGCGTGAAGGTTCCAGCGGCCTTGATCGGCTCTCGGGTGGAGCAAGGGTGGCGTGGTTGGCGTCAATACGCGCTGCTCGCCATGGGCCTCCGTCGGGGCGAGATCGTCGGTCTCCGCTGGACCGACAGCGACCTGGACAACCGCGTGATCTACGTTCGGCAGCAGGCCCAGCGACCGCGCGGAGTCCTCTACGACGACGAGAGCAAGGCCGTATGCGGGAGATCCGCATGTACAGTTTGAAGCGGTGGGGACTGGAAACGGAGGGCAGGCACCGCGCCAGTCCCCGACGCTCCTAGGCTCGGTTTTCGGCAAGCGCAGGGTTCTGGGTGGTGGTATCGGCCAGGGCCGGGACGTCCTTCCCGGCGTTCTCCGGCGCGCCGAACCGGGCCACCGCGACCGCGCCCGAGACCGCCAGGACGAAGCCGGTCACCGCCAGCCAGGCGAAGCCGGGGCGTGAGGCGTCTCCCAGCCACCAGACGCCGATCATGCCGGGCAGCACGGTCTCGCCGGCCACCAGCGCCGCCGTCGCCCCGTTCACCGAGCCGATCTGCAGCGCGATGGTGTGCAGGTACATGCCGCCGATTCCGGCGACGAGAATGCCGTACAGGGCCGGGTCGGTGAGCAGCGTGCCCAGGTCGAACGGATCGATCCCGTTCAGCACCCGCACGCCCACGCCGAGCGTCCCGAAGCCGAGACCGGAGAGCAGACCGGCCATGATCGCGGCCCGGGCGCCGAGCAGCCGGACCAGGACCGTGCCGCCCGCCATCAGCAGCAGTGAGATCGCGAGGAGCCACCAGTGGGTGGCGATCGGCGTGTGCCCGCTGCCCTCTGGGCCCGCCGCGCTCGCGAGCAGCACCAGCGCCGAGCAGACGACCGCGATCGAGGTCCATTCCGCCTTGGTCAGCCGGATGCCGAGCAGCTTGACGCTCAGGACGGCCGTGATGATGAGGTTGGCGCTGATGACCGTCTGAGAGAGGAACAGCGGCAGCAGACGGGCGGCGAGCGCGCCGAGCCCGAAGCCGACGAAGTCCAGGACCATGCCGGCGACGAACTCCCAGGTCATCACGGCCTGGGCGGTGGAGGAGAGACTGGGGCCGCCATGAGTAGTGACCTGTCCGGCGGTGTGCCCGGCGGCGGCCGCCTCTCGGCGGGCCGACGTGCGGGAGCCCAAGGCCTGGAGAACGGAGCCCGTGCCGTAACAAATCGAGGCCGCGACGGCGGTCAGGAGTCCTATGAACACCGAGCACTCCGTTCCGAGGGTGGTTCCTGGCTGTTCCCCCTGCCAGACGCGGGATCGACCGTCCGCGTTGCGCGGACCGGGTCTACATCGAGATGGACGTGAAGAAGACCGTCCGACATCCCGCAGCGGACGCGGCATAACGATCAAGCGGAAACGCTCGTCGCGTGTTCACGCTGGAGTACCTACCTGCGCTGCTCGGTTACGTAAATCAGGTGACGACGTCGAGTGCATGAAGGCCCGTCACAACGTTCGTGCGGTCGGCCCAGACCAGTCTCAGCAGGAAGAACCGCCCGGCCGGCCGGGCCAGCAGCACGCGGGCCGCTTCCCGGCCGGTCGCGTTCGCCGCGGTGACCATGACCGTCAGCAGCGGCCCCGACGTGTCGATCACGATGTGCCGCTCACGGCCGTTGATCTTCTTTCCGCCGCGAAGCCGCGTGAGGACGCGGGCACGCAGGCGGCGGCCTTGACCGACTGGGAGTCGATGATGCCCGCGGTCGGCTCCGGATCCCGGTCGGCCGCCTCCCGGGCTTTCCCGCGCAGCCGGTCGTGGAACTCTTTGACCAG
>DATCWZ010000669.1:0-5785 GCA_036566065.1 Streptomyces sp.
GGCTGCCGTCGTCTTGATGGGGTTCGCGGGTGTCGCGTCGACCGCGAATGCCTCGCAGACCGTGGCCGCCGCGACCGAGACCGGTGAGCCCTCCGAGAGCTCTACGCCGATCGTTACCCCCACCGTCACGGCCACGGTGACGCAGACCGCCACGCCAAGCCCCACCCCGACCCCCACCCGTACGCACCGGCCGAGGCCTCCGCATCACGGACACGGCAACGCTTCCGACCTGGCGATCGGCCTGATCGGCTACAACGCGACCGGCCCCGACGTGGCCACCAACCGTAACCAGGAATACGTCGACATCTCCAACGTGGGCAGGCACACGGTGGATGTGGCCGGACTGGTCCTGGAGGACTCGTGGGCACGCGCCCACCACGGCGACAACCCGCGCGGCTGCAACACCTACACGATCACCGGGCTGGACGGCGGCACCACAGCGCTGCTCCCCGCCAGGCACACCGTACGCATCTACACCGGGTCCGGGATACCGGTCTCGTTCGGTGTCGGCCACCGGATGCACGCCCTGTACATGGACAGCCACTGCGGTTTTCATGGTCACTTCTGGAACAACCTGGGCGACACCGCGTACGTGACCCTCAACGCCCGGACCCTGACGAAGCCGTTCGACTTCCACCACGGCTACTGGGTGCGTTGAGCAGCAGTCCCCCCGACGCCCTGACCAGCCTGTCAGGGCTTTTCCCAGTCCCGAAGGAGGGGCCGCATGAAGATCTTCGGGTACGAGCCGGCGATTCTGGTGTACTCGATCAACAGCCTGGTGGCCGTCGCGGTCGCCTACGGCCTGGACCTGTCTCAGACGCAGGTCGCCGCGATCTCCACGATCGCCACGGCGGTCCTGGCCGGGGTGGTCGCGGTGATGACCCGCCCGTTCGTGGTGTCGGCCCTCACCGGGGCCGTGGGGACCGTGCTGACGGCCATGGCCGGGTTCGGGCTGGACCTGTCGGAGCACCAGATCGCGGCCACGGTGACCGGGCTCGGCGTGGTGCTCGGTCTGGTGCTGCGGGCGAACGTCACCCCGGCGGTGAAGGCGAAGCACGCCGCAACAGGGCCGCATCCGCTGTAGGCTTGCGGCGTGACGAGGTGCTGAGATCAACGGCTGACGGCCCGCGTCCTCCCACTGTGGAGGGCGCGGGCCGTTTCTCGTTTTCATGCGAACGCCCGGCCAGATGGGGCTACCTTGGGCGCCGGCCCTGCGGGGGACGTCCGAGCTGCCACACCTCCCACCCGGCCGCCAGCCACGGCCCGGCCTGGACAGCGTTACGCACGTCCACCAAAACAGGCCGCGCCACCAGACCGGCGGCAGCACCGGGGAGACCCTCATCGTCGGTGAACTGCGGCCATTCAGTCGCGATCACCACCAGGTCGGCGCCCGCGAGCGCCTGCGCCAGCGAGGAAGCGTAGACCAGCTCCGGATGCAGGCGACGCGCGGCCTCCAGCGCCTCAGGGTCATAGACGGTCGGGCACGCCCCCCGCTCGGCGAGCCGGACGGCCAGCCGCAGCGCAGGCGAGTCCCGCACATCGCTGGTGCCGGCCTTGAACGCCGCGCCGAGGAATCCGATCCTCGCGCCGGTGAGCGGACCGCCGTACGCTTTCTCCACCAGGTCGGCCGCCGCCGCCGACCGGGCGGCGTTGACCTGGTCGACGGCCATCAGCAGCCGGTGCGCGTCGCCCGCGCCGATCTCGGCGACGCGGTGGGTGAACGCCGCCACGTCTTTTGGCAGGCAGCCGCCGCCGTACCCGATGCCAGGCCGCATCCCGGCGTGCCCGATCCGTGGGTCGATCCCGATCCCGTAGGCGACGGTGTCGATGTCGGCGCCGGTGATCTCGCACACCTGCGCCATCGCGTTGATGAACGAAATCTTGGCGGTGAGGAAAGCGTTGGCGGCCGACTTGAGGACCTCGGCCGTGGCCGGATCGGTGACGATCAGTTTCGCGGTGCCACGCGCGAGGATCGGCGCATACACCTGTTCGATCGCCGCCCGCGCGGCCGGCGAGGTGAGCCCGGCCACGATCCGATCCGGGTACAGCGAGTCCTCGATGGCGTGGCCTTCCCGCAGGAACTCCGGGTTCCACACCAGCTCCACCCCGGGCACCCGCGCGGTGGTGTCGATGATCTGCTGGAGTTCGGCAGCGGTGCCGACCGTGACAGTGCTCTTGCCGACGATCGTGGCCGGCCGCGACAGCAGCGGCACCAGCGCGCCGACCGCGCCGAGCAGGTACATGGTGTCGTAGCCGCGGCCGTCTGCCCGCAACGGGGTGCCGACCGCGAGGAAGTGCAGATCGGCGAATTCGGCGGCCTCGGCCAGGTCGGTGGTGAAGCGCAGCCGTCCCGACTGGGTGTGGGCGGCCAGCAGTTCGGCGAACCCTTGCTCGTAGAATGGCGGTACGCCGTTGCTGAGCATCTTGCACTTGTCGGGGTCGGCCTCCACGCCGATCACCTCGTGGCCCAGCTCGGCCATCGCGGCGGCGTGGGGAGCGCCAAGATGGCCGCAGCCGATCACGGAAACACGCATCGCGGGTCCTGTCGTCGAAGTCGCAGGGCGCACCGGGCGGTGCGCCCCACGAAGTTACTCTTCCTCGACGGGCCGATCCGGGCGGTCAGTGGGATTTGACATCCACGGGGCGGAATGGATGTCAAGCTTCCTCACGGGCGGACAGCGAAAGCCCGGCCCGCACACCTTTCCAGGTGGCGGGCCGGGCCCCTTTCCGCGGTGTGGTGGGTCAGCGGCCGGTCGGGGTGGCAGACGGCCTAGGGCACCAGCGTGGCGCCGTCACCGTGACCTGCCACACGTGCTGTGTGCGCGGCTTGAGCCGATAGCCAGACCGCGCCGACGCGACCACCGTGTAGACGCCGGGGACGGCCGGATAGCCGCCCTTGTAGTAGGTGGGGTCCACTTGGGTGCCGTGGTCCCACAGGCTGTAGGCGACACCTCGGGTGTACGGGGTGATGATCTGCCCCTTGCCCGTCTCGCAGGACGCGCTGCGCGCGACCGGACGCCCCGGGGTGACGGTCCGCGTGCCATGCGACTGGGAACCGTCCTGGCCGTGACCGGTGTCACCGCCGTGCCCCTGCGAGCCGCCACGGCACGAGTCGCCGGTGATGTCACCGGAGTCCCCGGACGAGGAGTTGATCCACCGCTCGCACCGGGTGCGGTAGTCCCACACCCAGTTCCCGGTCTTGACCTGCGCGTCCCGTCCGAAGTACAGGGTCGGCCATGCGCTGGTGGAGGCGGGCATGCCGGGGCAGTCGGTGTCTCGGTTCCCGGCGCCGTGCAGGTCGCACCGGTAGTTGTACCGTCTGTTGACGTCCCGGGCCGAGGGCTGGTGGGCTGAGGTCACGGTGAACCGGTAGGTGCCCTTGAAGGTGCCTTTGACCGCGTTCGCGATGGTGAGGCCGGCCTCGGGCGACTTGGCGCCTTTGACGGCCTTGAACGTTCCCTTGTCGGTGAGCGTGACCGCCCACTGCTGTCCTTGTAGGTGGCTGATCCGCACGGTCCGGCCGTAGGCGAGGCTGGCCCACACGCCGTGGGTGCCGCTGTCGTAGTTGCCGGTGATCCGCACCGTGTGCACGAGCGGGCGGACCTGGGCGTGTGCGGGAACGGCCAGGGCGAGGCCACCGGCAACGGTTAAGGCCGCCACAGAGGCAACCGCATTTGTCCTGATCATCATGATGGTGTTCTTTCGGGGGTAGATGGATTATGCCGATATTTGGCCATTCTGGCGCGACCAGCTGATCTACATGGCCGCCATGTACAAGCCGGTCTCATGCCAGCAGACCGCGTCTTACTGCTGTGGGTCGGCAGGCCGTGGGAAAGCGCGGTGCAGGATCGTGACCGCGCGGGCCAGCGGCTCGGCCTCGCGTAGCGTTACGCCGCACGCGAGCAGCTCTTTGACCGTGACGCCGAACCTGGGGTCGGCCTCGGCGGCGCGGCGGATCACGTCCATCGCGGCCTCACGGTCGGCGTCGGCGGCGGTCGCGCGGAGGCGGTCCAGCAGGCTGCTCACCGCTGGGCGCCGTGTGAAGGCCCGCGTATGGACGCTGCGATTCTCGCCGCCGACGCCTGAATGCGAAGCGCCCGCAACGACGACGCGCAAACCTCGATACCGGTAGACCTGTGACGGCCGTGCAGCAGGCCGTCCCTGCCGTGCCACGTGTCGAACTCGGGCATCGAAATATCCACGGCCGGGTCGTGAGTGAGAGAGAGACCCATGCCGCACACAATAGTTGGCCTTGTCTAGGACGTCTACCACGTTGCCCATATCACTCACATGGGTCACATGCCTAACGTCGGCGTGTGGAGATCGACCGATTCGACCCGACACCCATCTACCAGCAGGTAGCCGCCATAATCCGTGACCGGATCAAGATCGGTGAGCTTCGGCCGCGCGACCAGATCCCCTCGGAGTCGCAGATGGTCGCCGAGCATGGCATCGCCCGGGACACCGCAAGGCAGGCTGTGGCGCTGCTGCGCGCCGAAGGCTGGGTCATCACGCTCGGGCAGCGCGGCACCTACGTCGCCGACCCCGAGATGTGGCCCGAGCAGCCTGACCCTCAGACGTGAGGAAGGCCGGACCCGCGTGGGGACCGGCCTCCTGTGTCTCTCTCGCTGACCACCATACCGGCTCAGGCCGGGTGTGGCCGCCCCAGCTCGATGAGATGCCTGCACTGGCTGTGCAGGAATCTCCCTCTTGGAAGAGGGTGTCGTAGACACGAGGCCTCTACGCGGGCGTTTGGTTCCTTCGGCTGCTCAAGATGCTTTCGAAGGCGATCTTTTGGTCGCAGATTTGAGGCCTCTGCGCGGGCGTTTTATGGCGTGGCTCCAGCGGTCAACCGAATCCAGCTCATCGCGGATACGAGGCCTCCGCGGGGGCGTCCAAGCTATCGACAATCTACCGTCGCGGACACAAAGCCTCCGCGCGGGCATTTCATGCACCAGCCCTATGATACAGAGTCGCGGACACAAAGCCTCCGCGCGGGCATTTCATGCACCAGCCCAGACAAGCGTTTGTAGCGCGATGTCGCGGACACGAAGCCTCCGCGCGGGCATCTCCGTGGCTCCTTATGGTAGGCCCTGCCAGCCTGGAACGACACCGGCGGCTGCGAGCGTTCGCCCTATGTCACCGCCGTACACCTATTCACGTGTCAAGTCGCACACACCACCGGCACCACCTGGACGCGAGCAGTCCCACGCCCAGGCTCACCACTCAACCTCTCGCAGCGTCCATCAGCGCCCGTACGGCCGCCACGTCCTGATCCACCATCCGGCCGCACTGCGTGCAAGCCACCATGGTGCCCTGCGCCCGGGCACCGGAGGTCAGCCGCCCACCACACCCCGCGTGGACCAGCGGGCCCGTAGAGGCATCGTTGGCGACCCGCACCCCGCGCGAGGCGGCGCCGATGGTGACGACCTGCCGCAGCAGCCCCGGCGACGCCCGGTTCGCGTTCGCCCGGGCCGCCTGCGCCTGCCGGTCATCCTCCTCCTCGACGCCCGGCCTGCGCCGAAGCTCAGCCGCATCCCACGCGTCCACCGTCACCACCGCCGCATCCGACAGCAGCCACGCCGCGATGTTCCGGTAGGCGTCCAACCGCCGCCGGATCAGCTTGCGGCGGCCGTTGGCGACCCACTCCAACAGATGCTTGTCCTGGCGACGCCACGCCTCCAGACGGGACACCACCTCGGCCCACACGGCCGGGTCGCCTCCCTGCGGGGCCGCCACGCCCCGGGCACGGCTCGCGAGCGAGGCAAACCGGCTCGCCGCCCGC